>JAWSVH010000023.1:0-12976 GCA_033852015.1 Desulfobacula sp. | reverse complement strand
TGTTAATTCTTGACTTTTTACCACTTTGGCCGTAAAAAGTAAGACTCAACAATTGAATATGAATCGATCCGAATATCGGAGGACTAATGGATTATAAAAAAACCTTGAACCTGCCTTCTACCAAGTTTGCCATGAAGGCCAATCTTCCCCAAAAAGAACCGTTATTGTTAAAAGAGTGGGAAGAAAAAAAAATATATGAAAAACTAAGAGAACAATCCAAGGATAAACCCAGCTTTGTTCTTCATGATGGCCCTCCATACGCAAATGGAAATCTGCATATGGGACATGCGATCAATAAGGTTTTAAAAGATATTATTATCCGCTCTAAACAGATGTCAGGATTTAATGCGCCATATGTCCCGGGATGGGATTGCCATGGACTGCCGATTGAACATAATGTTGATAAAAAATTGGGCAAAAAGAAAAGAGAGATGACCGATGTTCAGGTTAGAGGAGAATGTCGGAAGTATGCTGCCAAATTTGTGGATATTCAAAGAGAAGAATTCAAGCGATTTGGTGTGGCAGGTGAATGGGATGAACCTTATTTGACAATGAATTACCCATATGAGGCAAGAATCGCCAAAGAATGTGGTGAATTTGCTTTGTCCGGTGATATGTTTTTAGGTAAAAAACCAATTTACTGGTGCTGTAATTGTAAGACAGCCTTAGCTGAAGCAGAAATCGAATATGAAGATCATACCTCTCCGTCTATATTTGTAAAATTTCCGTTAAAAGATGACATATCTGATCTTTTGCCCGGTGTGGATGAGCAAAGCTTTATAGTCATCTGGACAACCACGCCCTGGACAATCCCGGCCAATTTAGGGGTTTGTCTTCACCCGGATTTTGTCTATGCAGCGGTTCAGACGGACGATAATGGCATTCTGATTCTTGCCAGAGAAATGGTCGATCAGGTGATGAAAGAATTGGGCATTGAAAAGTATTCAATTGTCAAAGAGATCGCAGCCAAAGACCTTGAAAATAGAAAATGTAAACACCCCATTTATGATCGTGATTCGCTGATTATTTTAGGAGATCATGTCACACTTGAAGCTGGTACCGGATGTGTCCATACGGCTCCTGGACATGGTGCGGATGATCATATTGCGGGTAAAAAATATGGATTGGACTGTTATTCACCTGTTGAAGATAATGGGGTCTTTTCATCTGATGTGGAGCATTTTGGTGGCCAGTTTATCTTTAAAGCCAATGCGGTTATCAATGAAAAATTAGACAGCTTAAATATGTTGTTGAAGAATCAAAATCTGTCCCATTCTTATCCCCATTGCTGGCGGTGTAAAAAACCGGTGATTTATCGGGCAACCCCCCAGTGGTTTATCTCCATGGATAAAATGGAGCTCAGAAAGAACAGCCTTGAACAAATCAATACGGTTCAGTGGATTCCGACCTGGGGTAAAGAACGCATATATTCCATGATTGAAAACCGGCCGGACTGGTGTTTATCCCGCCAGCGGTCATGGGGTGTTCCAATCCCTGTTTTTCACTGCAAGGATTGTAAACAGGTCTATGTAACAAGAGAATCTATTGATAAAATTCATGCACTGTTCACAGAACATTCTTCAGATATCTGGTTTGACAAAGAAGCCAGTGAGTTGATGCCTGAAGGTGCAAAATGTGATCAATGCGGATCTGCCCAGTTCACAAAAGATCATAATATTCTGGATGTCTGGTTTGACTCCGGTGTGAGCCATGCTTCGGTTTTAGAAGAAAGAGAAGGGCTTAAACGTCCTGCGGATCTGTATCTTGAAGGCAGTGATCAGCATAGAGGCTGGTTTCATTCTTCTCTTTTAACAGCAGTTGGACGAACAGGTAAAGCACCTTATAAGGCCGTACTGACCCATGGATTTGTTGTGGACGAAAAAGGTCGAAAGATGTCTAAATCTGTGGGCAATGTCGTGGCTCCGGACACGGTTATTAAACAATACGGTGCGGATGTATTAAGGCTTTGGGCTGCTTCCTCTGATTATAAGACAGATATCAGCCTTTCAAATAATATCATCAAACAACTGTCTGATTCATATCGACGTATTCGAAACACATGCCGGTTTATGCTGGGTAACTTCGAAGATTTTGATATTGTTAAGGATGCACGACCCATTAATGAAATGTCAGAGCTTGATCGGTTTATTCTTCATCGTTTGCATCATGTGGTGAAAAAATCATTAGCATCATATGATAATTTCGAATTTCATACCATTTATCACACGTTACATAATTTTTGTGTGGTGGATTTGTCTTCTTTTTATCTGGATATCATCAAAGATCGTTTGTATACCTTGCCGGTTGGTGATCCTTCCCGGCGGGATGCCCAGACCGTTATGTATGCCATTTTAGATGCAGTTGTAAAAATTATGGCACCGATTCTGCCGTTTACTGCGGATGAAATTTATACACATATGCCTGAATGTGCAGATAAAAAAGAAAGTATCCATCTGGAAAATATGGTGAAGTTAGATGATGGATGGAAAAACGATGATCTTGCAGGTAAATGGGAAAATATCAGGGCATTGCGATCTGAAGTAACTAAAGCTTTGGAAGAAGCAAGAAAAATCAAGCTTATCGGTCATCCACTGGATGCAGCCGTTGAAATAAAATTGCCCCAAAGCCCGCTGAAACAAATTATTGAAAATTTGACAGAAAATTTAAATGATATTTTTATTGTTTCCAGTGCGCAGCTTGTGGATGACCTTGATGATTCTGTTTATCAGGCAAAAGAATTGGAAGGGGTGTCCATAAAGATCAGTAAGGCTTCTGGTGAAAAATGTACCCGATGCTGGCGATTTGATACCACTACAGGAAATACTGCTGAATATGAGTCGACCTGTGATAGATGTGCCCAGGCACTTAAACAGATACTATAATTTTATTTTGAATGATTTGATAAAAAGAACGATTGATATTAATTCGGTAATACGGTTGGTCCTGGTCAGTGGATGTGTTGTTGGCCTTGACCAGGCAACCAAGTATATTATTAAAATTAATTTTGCTTTGTATGAGCGTACAATTATCATTGCTAATTTTTTTAATATTACGCATATATTAAATCCTGGTGGGGCTTTTGGGTTTTTTGCCACCCAATCTCCTGAGATTAGAAAATTCATTTTTCTTTTCTTGTCTACGATTGTGGCCCTGTTTATTCTATGGTTTTATCAGCGATGTGCAAAAACCCATCCGTTTTTATCATACGGGCTTGCGTTGATTTTTGGTGGCGCTGTGGGAAATCTGATTGACCGGTTTTATTATGGCAAAGTTGTGGACTTCTTAGATTTTTATATCGGATCTGCCCATTGGCCGGCGTTTAATATTGCAGATAGTGCAATTACCATAGGTATGGGTATACTCATTTATCACATTTTATTTAACAAAATTCCTGATTTTTAATTATGTATCCTGTTCTTTTTCATATTGGCAGTGCGGAACTTTATACCTATGGCCTGTTTGTGGCTTTGGGACTTCTGACCGCCATCACGGTATCCAAAAAAATAGCTGCGTCACGTGGTATTGTGCCACAAACCATTACAGATATCTTTTTTGTGATTCTTTTGTCTTCGATTTTCGGTGCAAGACTTTTATATGTTTTGATTAATTTTGATTCGTATCAGAATAATTTTTTAGATATTTTCAAAATATGGAACGGGGGGTTAGTCTTTTTTGGTGGATTTATTTTTGCTGTGGCTGCTGCAGCAATATATATTAAGCATTTAAAACTGAACCTATGGCTAACGGCGGACATAATAGCCCCTGGCATTGCTCTGGGCCATGCTGTTGGCAGATTTGGATGTCTTTTTGCCGGGTGTTGTTATGGTAAAGCGTGTGATCTTTCTTTTGCCATACAATTTAATCACCCCCAGACCCTTGCACCCATTGGAGTGAATCTTCATCCCACTCAGATTTATATGGTGCTTTCAAATCTTTTGCTATTTTTTATTCTACTGGTTTTGATGAAGAAAAAGCATTTTCCTGGGCAAGTTTTTTTAAGTTACATCATGTTATATTCACTGTTCCGAGCAATTGTTGAATTTTTTCGAGGAGATTTTCGAGGAGATTTTTTGTTTGAATTTATTTCCATGTCCCAGGGAATTGGACTGATGGTTTTTGTTATTGCCTTTATCCTTTTAATTAAATTAAAAAAAATATCTGCTGCCAATGACACCCGTTAAATACAATTTATTTGATGCCTGGCTGAGTAAATCTAAACCTGAGCCTATGCCTCAAATTATTTTGGTTTATGGTGAATCTTATTTTGTTAAACAAGTATTTGATAAAATCTGTGATCGGATCTCAAAAAAAAATGGTACTCAATATGCCATAGAAACCCTTGAGGGTGGTTCGGTTTCCATTGGTGATATTATTGAAGAAGTTTCGACGTTCTCTTTTTTGGTAAAACAAAAAGTTGTCGTTGTTAAAAATATTCCTTTGTTTCAAACTCAAAAAAATCCAAACGAAATTAGTTTTGATTCGTCGGATCATCAATTGTTTTCAAATTTTATAGAAAATGGAATGCCTGATGATCATCGTTTGATTTTAACGTGTTCCAATATTGATAAAAGAAAAAAAATATATAAATGTATCGAGGACAAGGGCCTGATTGTTGACTGCTCTGTGGCTCAGGGAATAAGAAAAGCAGATGTTGATGATCAAAATCAAGTGCTCAAAAAAATGGCAGACTCGATTTTAGCACAATCTTTAAAATCCATTGCTCCCCAGGCGTTTAACCAATTAGTTGAATTGACCGGTTTTAATCTGGAGTTATTTTCAAATAATCTTGAAAAGCTGATTGCATATACGGGTAAAAACAAGGCGATATCAATAAAAGATGTAAAGGCTGTTGTTGTCAGAGATAAAAAGGATCCGATTTTTAATTTGACCAATGCGCTGATGGAAAAGGATACAGGAACCTCTCTTTTTTATCTCAACTCGCTTTTGACGGAAGGGTTTCATCCACTGCAGATTTTGAAATCTTTTGAGAACCAGGTCCGAAAATTATTATTGGTGAAATGTTTCGTGCAAGAGTTGAATAAAGGTGCACCCATGGGATTCAGGCAAATGGGTTTTAATGGCTTCAAACAAGGGGTGTTAAACCAAATTATTGATCGGGATAAGCAAGTCCAGCTGATAATTAAAGAGCAGGAAGCCTCTGTTGAAAAAGAAAAAGGAAAAAAGAAGAAGGCCGTGTCCAACGATCTTTTGCTTGCACCAAATCCTAAAAATCCCTATCCTGTATATCAAGTATTTCTTAAATCTGAAAATTTTTCTCTGTTAGTTTTGAATCAGGCCTTGGTTTTTTTAAGTGATCTGGATTATGCGTTAAAGACCTCTGCAATCGATGCAAAGGCACATATCGAAAGTTTTATCATCCAGTTTTGTAGTAAAGGAGGATTTGTTCATGATGCATAGAAACACAAAAATTGTTGCCACCATATCTAATCTGAACTGCTCTGTGGAGTTTATTAAAGGCCTTTATTGGGCCGGGATGAATGTGGTGCGGTTGAATACAGCGCATATGACCCATGATGATGCATTGCAGGTTATTGAAAATACAAGAACAGTCTCAGATAAAATCGGGATTCTTTTAGATACCAAAGGTCCTGAAATAAGAACCTGTGATTGTGGTGCTCCTTTAGCTGTAAAATATGGAGAGACGATAAAGATAAAAGCGGCAGCGCCAGGAGAGTTATCTAAAGGTAACGTTATCTGTGTATCGTATGAACATTTTGTTAAAGATGTGCCTGTGGGATCTTCTATTTTGATTGATGATGGGTATATCGCACTTGCCGTTATGGAGAAAAATGACGAATATTTAAGTTGTTACGTGGAAAATGACGGGGTCATTAATGCCAGAAAAAGTATTAATATTCCATCGGTTCATGTAAAACTTCCAGCCTTGAGTGAAAAGGACAAAGGATTTATCCGATTTGCTGCAGATCAGGATTTAGATTTTATAGCCCATTCTTTTGTCAGAAACGAAAATGACGTGATCGCAGTTCAGACGATTTTAGATGAAAAAGATTCTTCGATTAAAATTATCGCGAAGATTGAAAATGCCCAGGGAGTTGAAAATCTATATGAAATTTTAGATCATGCCTATGGCGTAATGATTGCCAGAGGAGATCTGGCAGTTGAAATTCCAACAGAGCAGATCCCTTTGATTCAAAAGCATATTGTCAGGACCTGCATCGAAAAACGGCGACCTGTGATTGTGGCCACCCAGATGCTGCATTCCATGATTGAATCTCCAAGGCCCACACGTGCCGAGGTCTCTGATGTAGCCAATGCCTGTCTGGATCATGCGGATGCTCTTATGCTTTCCGGTGAGACAGCCAATGGGAAATACCCGGAGGTCGCGGTTCGGACAATGGCCAAGATTGCCCAGGAAGTGGAAAACAAAAAAAGTAGCTATATTGATGTCCCATATACCCTGAAAAATAAAGTGACTGCATATTTAGCCAAGTCTGCAGTTAAAGCCAGTCTTCGTCTGAACATAAAAGGTATTGTAGCGGATTCTTTAACCGGATCGTCCATCCGTGCTCTGGCAGCCTATCGGGGAGATAGTCCCATTTTTGCCCAAATTTATGATAAACAGGTGATGCGTCAGTTGTCACTCTCTTTTGGAGTATTTGCGGATTATATAAAAATAGAAGAAGACCCCAAAAGCCCAATTAAAAAGGCGATTGCCAGACTTGTTGATGAAAAATGTTTTAACGATGAAGACTTGATTATTGTTCTTGCGGGAAGCTTTGGGGTTAAACAGGGGGCTTCATTTATAGAGATCAGTAATGCAGGCAGTTTTAAAGAACAAATTAATTAAGATTCAAACAGATCTTTTGCCTGGTATGAACTTCGTACAAAAGGTCCGGCAGCGACTTTTGTAAAACCTATTTTACGGGCAATTGTTTCAATTTCTAAAAATTCTTCCGGTGAATAATATTTTTCAACTTCAAGATGGGCTCTTGTGGGTTGGAGGTATTGACCAATGGTAAGGATATCACACCCATGATTCAATAATTGCCCAAACGTTTTTTCCAGCAGTTCAAGACTTTCTCCAAAACCCACCATGAGTCCTGATTTTGTGATTATATTTGCATCAATTTGTTTGGCATTTTTTAAAAGAGCAAGGGATTGCTTGAAGTCTGCTTCGGGTCGGACTTTTGAATATAAATGTTCAATGGTTTCGATGTTGTGGTTGAGGACTTCAGGTTTTGCCGAGATAACGTGCCTTAGTGCGTCTATATTGCCATTAAAGTCAGGAATTAATACCTCAACTTGAGGTGGAGGTATAAGACTCTTTACGGCAGTGATGGTTTCAGCAAAATGGGATGCTCCGCCATCGGTAAGGTCATCCCTTGTAACAGAGGTTATAACGACATATTGAAGGTTCAAATCCTGAACCGCTTTTGCAATTCGTTCAGGTTCATTTGGATCAATGGCCAATGGAATATTATGTGTGATATTGCAAAATTGACAGTTTCGGGTACAAAGAGAACCTAAGATCATAAAGGTTGCGGTATCTTTGGAAAAACATTCAAACATGTTAGGGCAACTGGCTTCCTGGCAGACCGTATGCAAGTCTGACTGAGAAATCAGTTCTCTGATCCGTTGATAATTGGCGCCTTTAGGCAAACTTTTTTTTAACCATTTGGGTTTGGGAATATGGGGTTTGTGTTTGATTTTCATCGTTCAATTTCCGAAAAATTAAATATTGAGCAAAAATGCTTGATAAACTGATTCTGGACCCAAAGCACATTTGTAAATTTAGGCGCAAGTGACTCATCTGATGACTTATGTGGTGAAAGATTGTTTTTTGTCATCGCAGGTGGATTTAGCTCATTTTGAAGAGAGGTGATTTTTATATCGGTTAACCCACAAGGGTTGATCCAGGAAAATGGGGTTAGATCCATGTCTATATTTAAAGCAACGCCATGAAAACAGACCCCTTTTTTGACCCCTAAACCAATGCTGCCAATTTTTTTGCTGTTTACCCAAATGCCATGATTTTTAGAGTTTCGCAGTGCTTGGATACCAAAATCCTGGACCGTTAAGATCATCATTTCTTCGAGGCCATTTACAAAATCTTTGATACCTATTTTGTGTTTATCAAGATCTATAATCGGATACATGACAGCCTGTCCTGGACCATGATAGGTGATATCTCCACCCCGTTTTGTTTGAACAACGTTAATGCCTTTTGATGCTAAAAATGTTTTGGAAACGATCAGGTTATTGGTTGTGCTATTTTTACCAATGGTGAATACGGGAGGGTGTTCAACCATAAAAATCAGATCAGGTTGATCTGGTTTTTTAATCTTTGCTGTTACAGCATTTAATTGAATATCCAGTGCCTGTTTGTATTCTAAACGTCCCAGATCTTCATAAATAAACCGGTGATGTCGGGTCATTATCCTTTCAGACATGGTTTTCTGGCCGCCGTGACTTCATCTAAGCGGGTAACCTTGGTTATATGTGGTGCCGATTTGAGGATTTCAGGGTTAGTTTTGGCTTCTTTTGCAATAGATTCAACCGCATCTATAAATTGGTCAATACTTTCTTTAGATTCTGTTTCTGTGGGTTCAACCATGAAAGCACCGTCTACCACAAGGGGAAAATATATTGTGGGAGGATGAAATCCGTAGTCTAAAAGTCGTTTGGCCATGTCCATGGTGGTGATGCCGAATTCTTTTTGAATCCGATCATTAAACACACATTCATGCATGCATGGTAGATCATAGGGCAGGTTCAGGGTGCCTTTCAATTTTTCTTTTATATAATTGGCATTTAAAACTGCCAATTTGCTGACATCACATAATCCTTTACCGCCAAGAGAAAGAATATATGAATATGCCCTGACCAACACACCAAAATGCCCATAAAAGGTGTGCATTCTTCCAATGGTGTCCGGGGAGTGGGTAATAAATTTATAAGTCTCTTTATCTTTTGTTGTCTCTTTTACTATTCGAGGCACAGGTAAAAAAGGTTCCAAAATTTTGTTTACAGCAACAGGGCCGGCTCCTGGTCCACCGCCGCCATGGGGGGTAGAAAAGGTTTTATGCAAATTAAGGTGTAACACATCAATGCCGATTTCTCCGGGTTTAACCACTCCCATGATGGCATTCATATTGGCCCCATCTCCATAAACAAGGCCGCCTTTTGCATGAACAATATCTGTGATTTTTTTAATGTTATTTTCAAATAGTCCCAGGGTATTGGGATTGGTGATCATGATCCCTGCGGTATCTTCATCCATCACTGCGGCAATGGCATCGGGTTCTAAAATACCGTTGGGTCCAGAACTGACCTTGACTGAATCGTATCCACAAAGGCTTGCACTGGCAGGATTGGTACCATGGGCGGTATCTGGAATAATTATTTTGGATCGTTGGCGGCCATTTTTCTCATGATATTTATGGATCATGAGCATGCCGGTAAGTTCGCCATGGGCACCTGCCGCAGGTTGTACGGTCACCGCATCAAATCCTGTGATGTGGGCTAAAAATGTTTCCAACGTGTGCATCAGTTTTAAAGCACCCTGGGAAAACTGGTCTCCACAAAAAGGGTGAGCGGCAGCAAAGCCTTGCCGGTTGGCTTGGATCTCATTGGTTTTTGGATTATATTTCATGGTGCATGACCCTAGTGGATACATGCCAGAATCTATCCCGAAATTCCATTGAGACAGATGCGTATAGTGTCGAACCACATCTAATTCGCTCAGTTGTGGAAGGTCAGGGACATCTCCGATCAGGCTGTTATCCAGGCGGGATTCTTTTACATCTGATTTGGGTAATGATATTGCACAACGGCCTTTCTTGCTTCTATCCCATACTTCGGATTCATTAAATTTCAAACCGCCGATTCCAGGTTTGTTAGTCATGATGTCACCTCCTTTGCCAGGTGATCTATATCTTCTTTGCTAATGGTTTCAGTTGCACAGAATAAATAATGATTTTTAAGTTCTGGATAAAAAGGCTCAAGATCTATTCCTGCAAAAATGCTTTGTTTTTTGGCCAAAGCGTTCCTTTTTGTCTTAAAACCCTTTGGAACTTTCATCACAAATTCATTGAAAAAAGGGGTGTTAAATGCGGGTATAAATCCCACTTCTTTTAAACTATTTTGTAAATAGATTGCTTTATCATGGTTAAGCTGTGCAATTTTACGGATACCGATTTTCCCTGTGGTTGCCAGGTATATTCCGGCGGTCATGGCACACAGTCCATTATTGGAACATATATTAGAGGTGGCTTTTTCACGTCTGATGTGTTGTTCCCGGGTTGCCAAAGTCAGTACATAGCCACGTTTTCCATTAATATCTTTGGTTTTGCCCACTAAGCGTCCGGGAAGATTTCTCATCTGCTTTTGTGTTCCGGTAAGAAGTCCAAGTCCGGGTCCTCCAAATGATTTTGAAATACCAAGGCTTTGTCCTTCACCGGCGACAATGTCTGCTCCAAAACCACCTGGATTTTTTAATAGTCCATAGGATAAGGCTTCAGTAAAAGAGGCAATCATCAGAGCGTTTTTATCCGTACAAATTTGCCTGACCTGTTTAAAATCTTCGATATTACCAAAAAAATTTGGAGACTGAACACAAATACCTGCCAGATCATCCATGGATTTTAAGGCCTTTAAATCGGTCTTTCCATCTTTGGTCGATGGGATTTGGACCATTTTAAATTGGGTAGGGCGCAGATAGGTTTGTATGATTTGCCGGTGACTGGGGTGGACTAAATTGGAGACTGCGACCGTATTGGCGGTTTTGTGGGTTCGAAGGGAAATCAGCGCAGCTTCTGCTAACGCGGTTCCGCCATCATAATGGGAAGCTGTGGCAATGTCCATTCCAAGCAGTTGAGCGACCATGGTCTGAAATTCATAAATACCCTGGAGTGTTCCCTGGCCGATTTCAGGTTGATAAGGGGTGTAAGCGGTCATGAATTCTGATCGGGATATTAAATATGGGATGATGGACGGGATATAATGATCATAACTTCCTGCACCGATAAAATATTTGTAGTTCTTGTTGGGAATATTTTTTGACGCAAGCTCAATCATGTGGGAATTTAGATCCCATTCAGAAAGAGAATCCGGTATGTTTATTCCGGTGTTGGTTTTAAGATTTTGGGGTATGCTGTCGAACAGATTTTCTAACGTTTTGTGCCCGGTAATTTGGAGCATACTTTCAATATCTTCTTTGGTGTGAGGAAGATAACGCATGATTATTTATCCTTTCAGCATCTTTAAATATGCTGCTTTATCCAAAAGGTCTTTGGTTTGGGATGGATCAGATGGTTTGATCTTGATCAGCCAACCTTTATCATAGCAAGACTCGTTTACAAGTTCCGGAGCATCTTCAAGTGCTTCATTGATTTGAGTGATTTCACCCGAAATCGGAATATAGATTTCTGATACAGCTTTTACGGACTCAACACTTCCAAATTCATCTCCCTGGGAAAAAGTATCGCCCACTTCCGGCAATTCAACAAAAACAATTTCCCCCAGTTGATCTTGTGCGTAATCATTAATCCCTATGGTGACAAGATCTTTCGACAGATCAATCCATTCATGATCTTTGGTATATTTTATGTTTTCCGGAAGGTTAAGCTCGTTGAGTTCTTTCATATGGTCCTCCAAATATTAGGGGGGTTAAATAAAGTTATTAATTTTTTTTCTTGCCGTCATATCCGGTCGAATAGCATCTACGATGGTAACATCAATGGTTCTTTTCTTTTCTATTAAAGTGACCTTTGTGCCATAAGATAGTTTTTCCGATACCCTTATAAATCCACAACTCAGGCCTTTTATTTTAAAATTCTCCGGCAGATTAGGGGTGTTTATACTGACAATCTTATTATCAAGCCAGCCGATTGCCATATCCGTGGCACAGCTAAGTACATGGCCTATGGGTTTATCATTTTGATGAAATACCTGGCTTTGATTGCCAGTTCCAATTTTCCTTAAAGAATCTCCCACAAAGGGGAGGGTGAAAAATGTATCCTTATTGTTTAAAAGAGCATTATCTCCGATAAAAGATTTTGTAAAGCCGGTTTTATCTGCATTATAAGGTAGGGCAAACTTCCAGGGATGATGATGGAATTTATATTTTCCGATATCTTGATGGGACAAGGGAAGGCAGGCGCCGGTTCGCAAAGAGTCTCGTGCGCCCAACCCACAGGCAACAGTACCAAAATCGATTCCGACATTTAAAATAGTTTCCCAAAAATTTAATGCAGCATCCGGTGAAATAAAGATTTCAAACCCAAATTCACCCGTATATCCTGATCGGGACAACAAAATAGGCGTGTTATCTTTTAGTTTGACAGTTTCCAATCCTATTGGGGAAAAGGTTTCATTAAGGCATCCTTTAAATGAAAAATAAGGAAAGGTTTTAAATATAGTATCTGCATCTTGAATCAATCTTGAAAGAAGTCTGACAGATTGTGGACCCTGAATATCTATTTTAGCAAGCTGGCCGCTCAGATCTTTTATCGTGACATCAACCGTGTTTTTATTTTTTCCCAAACTTGTTACCAGGTGACGGGTAACAATAGGACCCATTCCGGCATTTACGCAAACCATAAAAGTGGTATCATTGAATTTATAAATAATGGCATCATCAATGCAATATCCATTGACGTCTAAAAACGCACCGTATGTGCATCGCATGGGTAAAAGCTGTGATAGATTTCGGGTAAAACAATCGTCTAATAATTTTAATGCATCTTGACCCATAACACTGATGCAGGCCATGTGGCTGGTGTCAAAAATCCCTGCGGTTTGCAATACACTAAAATGCTCTTTTTTTACTCCGGTGTTATACCATAAAGGCATATCATACCCTGCGAAATCTGCCATATTGGCCCCCTGATCTTTGTGCCAGGGGTGCATCGGAGTGATTTTTAACTTTAAAGTCATGGCATGACTCCTTTTTTAAAGTTTAAAAAATATAGGGGACCTTTAAATTATAGGATTT
>JAWSVH010000150.1:0-20004 GCA_033852015.1 Desulfobacula sp. | reverse complement strand
ACATTGTCCGTGTGTCACAGGTAAAAAAGGACTTTACAATGGGAAAATCCGTTGTAAAAGTTCTTAAAGGGATTGATCTTGAAATTAAAACCGGAGAGTATGTTTCCATCATGGGACCCTCGGGCTCCGGGAAAACCACCCTATTTAACATGATCGGCGGATTAGATAAGCCCTCTGCCGGTTCTGTTTTTATAGATGAAATCGACATCTCTCAATTAGATGCCTACGAACTTGCCTGGCTAAGATGCCGAAAAATTGGATATATTTTTCAAACCTTCAATATTATCCAGGTGATGACTGCTCTTGAAAATGTCACTTTACCCATGGTGTTTGCCGGTGTATCCGATGATGAAGCAAGAGAACGGGGCCTGGAACTTTTAGACCTTGTAGGACTCAAAGAACGGTTCCAGCACAAACCCTTTGAACTTTCCGGAGGTCAACAACAGCGTGTGGCTGTTGCCCGAGCCCTTGCCAACAATCCGGCCATCATTCTGGCGGATGAACCCACGGGAAATCTGGACCTGACCACAGGTGATGAAATCATCAAGCTGCTTAAAATGCTCAGCCAAGAAAAAGAAGTGACCATTATATCTGCAACCCATGATCTTAAAATGCTCAATGTCTCCGACCGAGTGGTCTGGGTCAGTGATGGCCAAGTTGAAAAAATTGAAGACAGGAACGAACTGTCGATCTCCTTGGGCTCCCTGGGACAAATTGGAGAAAAATGAGCATAAAAAAAACCGTGCCAAAAATGGCCCGATTTATTCTTAAAACAGTGCCATCCTTTATTTTATGGGCAATTTTTCTTTTTTGTCTCTCTTCAATAATACCCACATCTTATTTGTTTGCCCAAACCCAAAATACCCAAAACTTTACCCAGCTTATCAAGCAATTTTCCAGTGACAAAGATCGAGCCACTGGCAGCAAAGACGCCGCTCAAACAGCAAAATTTATAGAATCTTATTTTAAAGGTCTAAAATATTCCAAAGTTGGCTCCCAAACATTTTTAATGCCTGCCCGCTTAAAAACAGACACCGGCATCACCCTTTCCAGCAATGGTAAACATTTTGATCTTGACCCTTTTTTATCCAATGCAGTGTCTCCGGATACGTTAGCCCATCCAGGAATTACAGGCCGCGTGGTTTATGTAGATAAAGGGGAAATGAAAGATTTCAATCACAAACAAATCAAAGGGTCTATTGTGCTAATGGA
Source organism: Desulfobacula sp. (assembly GCA_033852015.1). GTDB lineage: Bacteria > Desulfobacterota > Desulfobacteria > Desulfobacterales > Desulfobacteraceae > Desulfobacula. Next base: position 18,792 of record JAWSVH010000150.1, on the reverse strand, counting down.
CCTGAATTCTTCCCAGAATTGGCTCAATGCGCTATCACTTGGTGCAAAAGCACTCATATATATTTACACCCCTCCCCTTGATAAGTTTTTATTTGAAGACAAATTAGAACTGTCTCCAGTCAAATTCCCTCGTTTTGTCCTGACTCAGGAAAAGGCAAATGCCATCTTTGGTGATTACCAAATAAATTCTAACGCAAGCGATATGACAGATATAACTATTACCTCGGATCTAAAATGGACAAATACCCATGCAAAAAATATTTATTGCATGATTCCAGGTACAGATGAAAATCTAAAAGATGAACTCATCATTGTAGAGGGCTTTTATGATACCAGAGGGTTTATTCCAGGGAAATCTCCAGGGGCAGATCAGGCGTGCTCTATTGCAACCCTTCTGGAACTGGCCCGATATTTAAAAACACATCCTTCCCAACGTTCTGTCCTTTTGGTGGCAACACCCGGCCAGGCAAATGCGCTTGCAGGGATGCGGGAAATGATGTGGAGCATAGATACTAAATCCCGACGGCTTAAAAAACAATTGTCACACCATAAAAAGAATCTATCTGAATTTAAAAGTATTCTTGAAAAATTAAATCAGTTTGATCCAGAACAACCTACAGATGAAAACTCCTTAACTCTCATCCAGGACAACATAAAAGATACCATCAAAACCAGGATTGACCTTCAAAGCAACCAGCTGATGCAACTTCGCCTTGAAAAAAAACCTGATGAGAATAAAATCAAGCAACTGGCAACCCAACGGATGGCCTTGAAACGCCTGGAAAGTAAAAATAATTATATCAACCTTACCCGAGATGAAACAAATCTAATAAAATCGTTGATTCCTGCCACCATTGAAACGCTTACAAAAATCATTGAAAATGCCAACAGACACAAAAAAAATATCTCATCCAGCATTGCTTTTAAAAAACTGATAGGATCAAAACAGATACAAACCATTGTCTCCTTACACCTGTCCAGCAACGGCAATGGGTTTGGTGCATTTAACGATGGCTGGCTATATGAAATCAAAAACACAGTCAATGCTTTTGCACCATATGTTAAATTAAATGAACTTCTTCTAACAAGCGCTAAAGAAACGGCTGAGAAACTGAACATGCCTAATCTTATGAAAGATACATTAAGACCCTCTCTTCACAGGACTTGGCAAAGTCATTTCAAAGATGCACCCATGTTAGGTGGGGAAGTCAGTCGTCTTGCTGGTTTTATCGGGCTCACCCTTGTGACAACCAATGATTCCAGACGATATTGGAATACGCCCCATGACACCATTGAAACTGTGAACATTAAAAAAGCAGCCGAGCAAAGTCAATTTATCTCCAACCTGATTGCAACCCTAGCTTCAAAACCAGATATTTCTCCCCAAAGACGTCCCAGAAATGGATTTGCAACCATCCGGGGCCGGGTCAATTTTTTACGGCATGGTGCCCTCTTTGCTGATGCGCCGGCGCCAGATAGTGTCATTATGTCTTTTCAGGGGCCGGGCGTCTTTTATAATATAGTTGATGCTTCTGGAGATTTTTTTTTAAAAGGTGTTGCAACTAAAAAACTAACCCTTCACAAAGTTATTTTCGAAGGATACAAGTTTGATCCAATCACCGGAAAAACGATATGGGCAATTGACAAAAAAATAACGACAAAAACAAGATACCGAGTTAAAGTCACCAAACGCCGCATGGAAACAGATCTTATTATGTTCCCTTGCAGCCAGACCACCATTGTTAATCTTTTAGAACCCAGAACCTTTCAATACATGACCAAAATGCAGGTATTTGATGCACGCATGGATGCCACTCCTGTGCGGCACTGGTACAGTCGTATTGATACGCGATCTTCCCTGATCAGTTCTATTTACCTGCAACCTGGAACACGTCTAAAAATTGCCCTTTCCGACACACTTTTGACCAAAAAACTTATCCTCACGCATGCGGATGAAAAACATCCATCCGGTATCGGATATATGATAGATGAAACTCCTGTAATTGCACCCACGCAGTTTTACGCTGCAAAAGATATGTGGACCTTGCTGAATCCACGCATCAATAACCTGGAAGAAAAAGGCATTAATAATCAAAAAATCAGAGATTTACAATCAATAGGAAACCAGGCATTGGAAGATGCCCAACGCTATTACAACGATAAAATATATGATAAGTTTTTCACCGCTTCAGGTGATGCCTTGGCACTTGCCGGAAGGGTGTATGATCATGTAGAAAGTATCCAAAAAGACGTATTATATGGCGTTTTGTTTTATATTCTTTTATTTGCACCTTTTGCCTTTTGCATGGAACGTCTAATCTTTGCCTTTATCAATATTTACAAGCGAATTGCAGGATTCTGTGGCATCCTGCTCCTTGTCATTTCAATCATCTACAATGTCCATCCTGCTTTTGACTTAGCCTACAGCCCCATTGTTGTTATCCTGGCATTTTTCATTATTGGCTTATCTGCCATTGTCACATGGATTATTTTTCATCATTTTGAAAATGAGATGAAACAATTCCATCAGCAGGGGAAAAGGGGAAACGAAGGAGAAATCTCTTTATTTAAAGCATTTTCTGCCTCTTTTTTCATGGGGGTTAATAACCTTAGAAGGCGACGGGTCAGGACCGTTCTCACCTGTACTACATTGGTCATTTTAACATTCACCATCATGAGTTTTACCTCCGTTAAAAGCATCCGCCAACATTCAAAACTGCTATATAATGATAAAAGCCCATACCAGGGCCTGTTGGTTAAACAACTCAATTGGAAAACACTTCCGGAACGAGCATTTAAAATCATAGAAAATACCATGTCCGAAAATATGATTTGTTCACCCCGGGTATGGTTAGAAACAAAGAACAGAACACAATCCACAAAAATTCCCATCACATTTGAGGACAAGAGTGCCGAGGCCAATGGTCTTATTGGGTTGTCGGCCAAAGAAGCGCAAGTCAGCACACTTTCAGAAATGATCTCAAAAGGACGATGGTTTACTGAACAAGACCAATATACCGTCATCATTCCAGAAAGAATGGCACAATCTTTAAATATTTCTAACTTAAATTCAAAAGATTCGTATATCCACCTATGGTCAATACCATTCAAGGTGATTGGAATATTTTCCGGGCAACTATTTGATACCTTCAAAGATTTAGATGGAGAACCGATTACGCCGGCCATTTTCCCCGATGAAATCTTCCAGAAAACAACAGAAGCTGAAATGGATTCTTTGGAATCTGGAGATGAGATTAAAGCCTTTCAAAGCCGATATAAACATATCCCCTTTGGCCAGACCATAATTATCCCCGATAAAACGTTAATTGCACTGGGTGGAAACCTTAAAAGTGTTGCACTCAAATACAAACACCCTCCAACAGACGATACCTCAACCTTCAAAATGGTGGATCGATTTGGTCTATGGTTATTTTCCGGAGAAAAAAAAGGCGTATTTTTATACAGCGCCAGTGACAACTTAAGCTACAGCGGACTTCCCAATGTTATGATTCCCATTTTGATTTCAATTTTTATAGTGCTCAATACCATGATCGGCAGTGTCCAGGAGCGCAAAAGAGAAATCGGCATTTACACATCCATTGGAATGGCGCCTTCACACGTTTCCATTATTTTCATCGCAGAAGCCCTTTCCTATGCTGTAATCAGTGTTGTCATGGGCTATATCCTGGCCCAGGTAGTTGTAAAGGTTTTTGCCGGGACACCACTAATGGCCGGTCTTACCGTCAATTACTCTTCCCTTGGTGGGGTCTTTGCCATGGCGATGGTCATGTTGGTCGTCCTTTTATCATCCATATACCCGTCTAAGATCGCAGCATCCATAGCGATTCCTGATGTGGAAAAAACCTGGGAATTGGGCAAAGCTGAGGGCAATACTTTGAATATTGAACTGCCCTTCTTAATCAAAGATGCAGAACAACTTAGTGTTTTAGGATACCTGTACCATTTATTTGACACCCATAGGGAAGTCTCTCATGGGATCTTCTCCGTGGGCAAACTTCTTGTTGAAAAAGATACCCAAAAAGATAAAACCATAAAAACCGCTAACGATATAAAGATAGATAGATCTGATTTTAAAATTAAATTTACCGCCTGGCTTGCTCCCTTTGATCTGGGCGTTATGCAGGATGTCCAATTTAATGTAGCTCCATCATCTCATTATAAAAATTACATGGAAATAGGGATGACCATTGTTCGAAATTCCGGAGAACATAATACCTGGTGGCGGGTGAACAAACGGTTTGTAAACCTGATCAGAAAACAACTCCTCATCTGGAGATCCATGGATGATGTTGAAAAAAAGAGCCATCAAATCTTAATGGAAACTCAACTTAAAACCAAGGATCTTAAAATAAAGGATCTTGAAATAAAGGATCTTGAAATAAAGGATAAATCGATTGCTTGAGAGAAGAGAAAAAATTACCACCATACGGCCCAGAGCCTTTTTTCTTGGGTTTGTTCTTGCTGTGCTCATCTGCGCATTCACGCCGTTCAACAATGTATATCGAAATGCTACACCGTTAGGCGGCGGTTATTTCCCTTTAGCCCCCTTTTATCTTCTCTTTTGGTTGACCATCATTACAGCAGCGTCCAGAAAATTTTTAAATGTGCAAACCCTGCTCACCGGCACCGAATTAATATTCACCTGGGGTATTATGATCCTGGTATCGGGAATCGCCTACACCGGTTTTGCCCGAACCTTTTTTATCAACCTGACCGCCCCTTTTTATTTTGCAAGTGTTGAAAACCGTTGGCAAACTGTCCTTCAGCCTCTTCTACCGAAGAATCTATTTCCCCAGAGCGCAGAAGCCATTGAAATGTTATATAACGGAATTGATGGCGGTCAAGAGATGGGATGGTTTGAACTGACCACCCATATCCCATGGGCAACCTGGCTGATTCCCTTCCTGTCCTGGGGAATTTTCATGGTGATCTCATACCTGCTGATCCTCAGCCTGGTAAATATGATCTCTCGACAAGCCATGGAAAACGAACGAATGAACTTTCCATTGCTGATCGTTCCCAAAATGCTTCAAGCCGCTCTAGATGATAAAAAACTGTCTTCTTTTTTTGGAAACAGATTTTTGTTGATCGGGTTAAGTATCCCGCTATGCCTACACTTGCTTAATGGGCTTAATTTTTATTTTCCTTCATTCCCCCACATTAACACCTTGATATTAGCCGGCCCATATTTTCCTAAACAAGGAATCCTGACCGGATTCATTAAGCTTAAATTATATCTTTACCCGGCCTTTATTGGTTTTGCATTTTTAGCATCCAAGCAGGTCTCTTTTTCTTTTTGGTTTTTCTTCATTTTGGGCGCTTTTTTTACAGGTTTTCTTTCTGTTTTAGGATTTTCCTTTCCTGCTTCAGAACTGGGAACCACTTTTGGACCAACATTATCCAACCCTGAAGAAACCCAGATGATTGGCGCATTTATTGTATTTGCCATATTTTTAGTCTGGCTTGCCCGATTTCATTTCAAAGAAATGATTTACCATGCTGTTCAAACAAACAATCACACAAATAGTCCCAATTATATGGAAAACAAAATCACTTTCTGGGGAACCGGTATAGGTTTTTGCGGACTTTTAGTCTGGTTCATGTTTCATGGAATATCCATGTATCAAAGTATCCTTTTAATTATTTTCTTTGTTTTATTTACCATGGTTGCCGTCAGAGTCATCTGCCAAGGCGGTGTGACCTATTTCACATTAACGGTTGCACCACTGGACGCAATAAATACTATTTTTGGACTCAAACTTTTTTCAAGCATTGCGCTGCTCCTTGGAAGTATCAGTCAAAAGATTATGTTTCTGGATTTAAGAGAATCGGTCGCCCCTTCCATTCTTCATACATTGCGAATTACCAGACGATTCCGGGGCCAGACAGCAATTATAAGTTTTATTTTCATAGCCATGGTTACCTGCCTGATCGTTTCGGCGCTGGCCATGATACTTTTATGCTATAAATATGGAATCCGAGAACTCCAGGTAGACTGGGCCACCCGGACAACAGTTTCCATGTACAATAATATTTTCCCACTGATCCAAAACCATATTGAACAAGGAAACTCCATAAAATATTTTGCCCTGGCAGGTGCACTTGTCATGGGCGTTCTGGTCATATGCTATCACCGTTTTTACTGGTGGCCGCTTCACCCCATCGGATACCTGATGGTGTACAGCTCTGCCATGAAAATTTTATGGGTTAGTTTTTTTATTGGATGGGTATTTAATGCTTTATGCATGCGATATGGCGGGATTATTTTATTCAGAAAAATGCGCTTTTTTTTCGTGGGTTTAATCATGGGAGATTTTTTAATGGGTGGTACCTGGGCCATTATCGGATTTTTTACAGAATATGGATATCAGGTTCTTCCAACTTAACGGGTATAAATTTAAGGATCTACAAGGCAATAATACATGTATGATGACAAAGAGCTAAAAGAGTATCGGGATCTATTAAAACCTCCAGATAAATTTGAAGAGGGCTTTAACTGGAAAACCGTTGTGGGCGCTATCTTCATCGGTTTTCTCATGATGCCAGGCAGTATGTACCTTCAATTGGTTATTGGTACAGGCATAGGCCCTGCTGCCCGATGGGTCACGATCATCCTTTTTGCTGAAATTGCCAAACGCGCCTACTCTGATTTAAAACAGCAAGAGATTTTCCTTTTATATTATATGGCAGGGGCCGCCATGGCCTCCCCCTTCCAGGGCCTTTTATGGAATCAGTACCTGGTACAGTCAGATGCAGCAAGAATGCTGGGACTCACTGAATTTATCCCAAGCTGGGTAGCCCCCCAGCCAGAATCGATCGCTTTAATTGAAAGAACCTTTTTACATCAAGACTGGATGATCCCCATCCTTTTGCTTGTCGGCTCCCAAATCATTCAACGAATTGACCAGTTTGGACTGGGATATGCTTTGTACAGAATTACGTCTGATGTTGAAAAACTACCCTTTCCCATGGCACCGGTTGGAGCGTTGGGCACGATTGCCCTTGCAGAATCCAGGGATGAAAAAACAAAGTCCTGGAAGTGGCGGATATTTTCCATTGGAGGTGTCATCGGCCTTGGATTCGGTGCCGTTTATATTCTCTTGCCCGCGGTTTCCGGATTAATATTCACAGAACCCATACGCTTGATCCCCATCCCCTGGGTGGAACTGACCCGGCACACGGAAAGTGTTCTTCCCGCTGTGGCCACCGGTATCCAGTTTGATTTAGGGCTGGTCTTCCTTGGCATGGTTCTCCCTTTCTGGGCTGTGATTGGTGGACTTATTGGTCTATTAATCACCATGGTTGCCAACCCTATATTATACAAAAACGGGCTTTTAACCAGTTGGCATGAAGGCATGGGTACGGTTGAAACTGTATTTGCAAATAACTTTGATTTTTATATGAGTTTCGGCATTGGCTTAGGGCTTTCCATTGGTCTTATCGGCTTGTGGCAAGTTGCCAGATCCTTTTTTGATCCCGCCCACAAAAACAGGGGATCGCTTAAAGATCTTCTGCATCCGCCACCGGGCAGAGGGGATTTTGATTTTAAAATTGCCATTGGTATTTATGTATTTTCCACCATCGCCTACGTGGTGTTATGCACCATACTTGTGCCCACATTCCCATGGATTTTCTTTTTAATTTACGGGTTTGTCTACACCCCGGTTATTTCTTATATTACCGCCAGAATGGAAGGGATCGCCGGTCAATTTGTCAGCCTGCCCCTGGTAAGAGAGGCCAGTTTTATTGCCGGGGCAAAATACTTTGGATACCAGGGAATTGAAATCTGGTATGCCCCCATCCCCATCCATAACTATGGTGAAGCCACTGTAAACTTTAGACAGATTGAACTCACCGGGACCAGTCTTCGGGGGATCATTAAGGCTGAATTTATTGTCTTTCCAGTGGTCATGATTGCAAGCCTTTTATTTTCTCAATTCATATGGCGTTTAGCCCCCATACCATCCTCAAGCTACCCATATGCTCAGGAACTATGGCATCTTCAGGCTCTAAACACCCTTTTAATGCAATCCTCCACACTTGAAGGTAATTCTTTATTCTACCAGGCCCTCAACGGCACTACGGTTCTTTCGGGAATGGGATTTGGGATTATTACCTATGCAATTCTCACCCTTTTTGGCCTGCCCATACTTTTAGTATACGGCATTGTCCGGGGACTGGGCCAAAGCACGCCTCACGGAATGATACTGGAAGTCATCGGTGCTTTACTGGGCCGGTACTTTTTTTTAAAACGATATGGAAAACAGTGGCGGCAGTATGCACCGGTTCTTCTTGCCGGATTCTCCTGCGGCATGGGCCTTACCGGCATGTTTGCCATGGGTATAACTCTGATCCTCAAATCTTTAGGCAGTACGACGTTTTAAAAGAAGACAAGAAGCTATTCTCACCCTGATTGGATCACCTTTTTATCCAGAAGATATGGCAAGAATAGCATCATCAATGCCGACCTTTTTTCTCATCCCCGGGGTTTGTTCGAATAAAAGCCCCAAAAAACTTCAGAAAACCTCAAAAATTAAGTATCCCATCTTCAGATATGATTATCAGTTAATTTTTCAGAGTCTGTTAGAAGAAAGGTCTTTTTTTTGCGACTCAATCTCTGGGCTGTGATAAAAAAGGTCGCAAAGTTAAAACAGGTTCATTATTATAGCCTTTGATTCATTTTCATATTATATTGTCCAACCATCTAAAATAACACCCTTAATACCACATTCACCATCCAAACAAACCTATTGGCATATGTTTTGCTATATTAGTTAAAATTGTTAGTTAAAATTGCTAATTGAGGTTGTTAAATGATTTTTAATTTAAATGAACATTGAGCAGACATCTAATACATGCGGTGCTCATAAAATAATAGCGCAGTGGATAAAAAATGAAAAAACGTATAGTAATTATCGGTGCAGTTGCCTTGGGTCCTAAAGTGGCAGCACGATTGAGAAGGCTTGATCCTGATGCACAAATTATCGTGATAGATCGTGATAATCTTATTTCATATGGTGGATGTGGAATTCCTTATTATGTCGGGGGAGATATTGCTGATATTGAAGGGCTTTGTTCAACATCCTTTCATGTTCTCAGGGATCCTGATTATTTTAAAGCCTGCAAAGGGGTTGATATTTCACCCAGAGTAGAAGCAACCGCCATTAACCGGGAAGAAAAACTTTTGGAGATCCTTCATTTAAACGATGGGAAAAAAGAGAGTTTACCCTATGATAAGCTTGTGATTGCAACAGGAGCCAGTCCATTTAGGCCACCGATACCTGGTGCGGACTTGCCTTTTGTTTATGTGGTTTCTAATCTTCATAATGCCAGGGAAATCAAAGATAAAATATCAAAAGGTATGGTTGAAAATGCCGTGGTTATCGGTGCCGGAGCAATCGGTATTGAAATGGCAGAAGCTTTATCAGATCTGTGGGGAATCCATACGACCATTGTAGAAATGGAAGATCAGATTTTGCCCGGAGCCCTTGGGAAGAATATATCCAAAACCGTTGAAACCCACCTGAGAAAAAAAGGGGTTGACCTTGTACTGTCTGAGCGGGTGGAACGCATAGAGAAGAGAACTGATACCGATTCAGCCTATGTGAAAACCTCTAAGGGAAAGTTGGCCTGCGATATGGTTGTCCTGTCTGCCGGGGTCCGGCCGAATACTCAGTTTGCAAAGGATTCAGGGTTAGCCGTTGGAAGATCGGGTGGTTTGCTTGTGGATCGATGCATGCGGACAACGGATCCGGATATTTATGCCGGGGGGGATTGTGTTGAATTGAGAAATCTTGTCAGTGGTGAAAATATGACAATGCCCTTAGGATCACTTGCAAATCGGCAGGGAAGAGTTATTGCCAATAATATTCATGGATGTGCAACAATGTTTAAAGGTGTTGTCGGAACCTTTTGCATAAAGGTGTTTGACATGGGTATTGCTACGGCAGGTTTAACCAGCAAACAGGCGGAAAAGTGCGGGTTTGACCCGGTTCATGCCATTGTTGCCCAGCCAGACCGGGCACATTTTTACCCGGACGCTAAAATGATGTATATCAAACTTATCGCAGATCGGAAAACCCGGAAAATTCTGGGAATTGAAGCCGTGGGTGAACATGGTGATGCCATTAAAGCACGAGTTGATGCGGTCGCACTTCTTCTTCACGCTCAAATCGATGTGGATGATATCTGTGTGCTTGAAACCGCGTATGCTCCGCCATATGCATCGGCAATGGATATCATCAATAATGCCGGAAACAGCTTGGATAATATTTTAGAAGGTCGCAATAAACCCATAGATACCATGGATTTTATAGATCAATTTAAAAGCAAACGGATAAGGGTATTGGATGTCAGAGAGCCTGCTGAAGCAAAAGAGTGCATTCAAAAATATCCTGACCGCTGGTTGAACATTCCCCAGTCTGAACTAAAAAATCGAGCAGAACAAATTCCCAAAGATGAACCATTGTGTTTGGTATGTGGAACCGGTGCGCGTTCTTATGAATGCCAGGTTCTGTTAAATCAGATGGGATTTGATAATATCTGTAATGTTCAGGGTGGATTTAGTATGCTGCGGGCAACGGATCCTGAATTATGCAAACTTGATTGAAATATCTGCTCATTCCCTGGCTGTAATAACGTCTCTTATCACGCGTAACATTCTACTGTATTTATAAGGATTGTCGATAAATCCTCTGGCTTTGGTCAGGGGATTTATCTTTGGCACGCTTTTCCCTAGACGATACATTTCTTGGATCAAACAAACCTATTGTGGATATTTTCATAAATGATACAATAAAAGCATTAAATGAAATGATGTAGTGGTTCTTAACTTTAACGCTGGAACTGTCTACCAACCAGGAGTGACTAAATGAAAAAACGAGTTTTCATTATATCTTTTATTATTCTGATGTTATCTGCAAATACAAGTTTTGCAAAATTCCCTATTCACTTGGGTGGATTTATATTGGGAGATGACATGGCCAATTATTCCCATCTCATTGATATGAAAACCTGTAAAAAAGTAGCTTTTAATGAATATCTCGGAGAAGGAGAAATCTTTGCGCCACCAGGTTTTAAAACAGGTCTTATTGCTTATGGTCAATGTGACCAACCCAATAAAATTGTACGAATCAAATTGAAATATGAAGATTCCTCAAAAAAATTTTTCAAGAAACTACTCCGACAATATAAAAAACAATTGGGTGACCCAACTGAATACAAAGGAGATCCTTTTCAAACGCTCATCGCCTGGAAATGGTCATTTACCAATGCCAAAAATGAAAAAATAAGTTTGATATTACAGCACAATATCATGGTGGAGGATGAAAAAAAAGGAACGGCTGTTAAGCTGACCCTAACCAGTCAGATTGAAAAAGAACGCGCCTGTTTTATGGCAAAGGTCTTAAATAAAAAGAAAGCTCTCCCGCCCTATAAACCTTCTTTTAAAAAAAAGAAAAACCCATTTATTCCCTATTAACAGAGTCCAAAGATGTCACCCAAAAATAAACCATTATCGAAACTAATCGCCTGGAATGGCATTCTTCTGACAGTTCCCATCACATGGGAAATAGACAGTCTGGATGCTTCTCACCTGCTAATTGGTGAAGAAGGCCTTCCCAAAGCTGAAATAAAATGGACTGATCCCCCCAAAAAGTTTACTCTTATAAAACATCTCAAACAATTCATATCCCGGTCTCAAAAACAATTAGATATCAAGATTCATGAACTGCCAACACCCAAATTTTTTTCCCATACCCAGAAAAAATTCGACTTTTTCTTCTTTTCCTGGGAAAGTGAAACATCGACAGGCAATGGAACTCTGATTTTCTGTACAAAATGTAAACGTCTGACCATGATCCGATTTTTTTCAAAGAACCCGGGAATATCTAAAGCCATACAAGAATCGATCCTTGCTTCTTTTCATGACCACCCCAAAGAAGACCACACCCATTGGCAGATATTCGGGCTGAATTTCCCCACCCCAACCCAGTTTACACTTCTGGAGTATAGCTTTAAACCTGGACTTTACGCTGTAAGTTTTAAGCATAAAAAAATTAGGTTAGAAGTATTCAGCTGGGGACCTGCACAATTTTTATTATCAAACTCAACGCTGGTTGATTTTGCGAAACAACGAATCCCACAACTTACAGGCCTTGCAAAAACTGGTTTTTGCAGTCGTGGCAGCTACCTTGAATGGTCTTTCAAAACCCAACGTCTAAAAAATGCAGACGCTATCCCTCTTCTGAACAGATTCTTTTTATTCACTGTTTTTAGAATATGCCACGACCCAAAAACCAATAGAATATTTGGCGTTTTAATAGATTCACCCAAACAATTTGAAATGAACATCATGAAAAGGTCTATGTTAAGTGATATTTAACAAGAAAAATCCTGGGTTGCAAAAAGGCCATGCACTTTTGTGCATCCCTGGGAAAAACCAGGCTGTTGAGGAAACGCTATTGGATTCCGGCGATGTGATCCTATCATACCAGGCCGAATACAAACCTTTTTTCATTAAAGTTAAAAAATTAATGAGATCCAATGCCAAAGACACCTTTAAACGCAAAATCCAGTTAGATCAATTGGGCATTCAAGTCTGGACCCTCATTGACGGAGAAAAAAATGTCAAAGCGATCATTAAAGAATTTGCATCTGTTCATACCTTAAATTACAAAGAAGCAGAAATTTCTGTTACCTATTTTTTAAAATCGTTGGGTGAAAAAGGATTGATTGGAATAAGAGAACCTTAAACTCAAACAACATTAATCAGGAGTCAAACGATTCAATGAACCCCCAAAAAACTGATCCCAAAATTGATTTGATTGAAACAATATACAACCGTCGATCCGTACGGGGATATTTAAACAAAAAAATACCTGAAAAAACCTTACATCGAATTTTTGAAATTGCCCAGCAAACACCATCCAATTGTAATGTCCAACCCTGGAAAGTGATGGTCGCCACAGGAAAGACTTTAGATCGCATCAGTAAGGCCATGATTAAGAATGTGAAAGCCCATGTAGACCCCAAACAGGATTATGAATATCGGGGTGATTTTTTGGGCGCTTATCGACAGCGCCAGGTGGATTGTGCGGTGGCACTTTACAATAATATGGGTATTCAAAGGGAAGATAAAGAGGGGCGAAAACGCGCCCTACTCAGGAACTTTGAATTTTTCGATGCCCCTTATATGGCTTTTTTAGGAATGGAGGCTTCATTTGGAACAACGGTTGCCCTGGATGTGGGCATGTATGCACAAACGTTAATGCTCACCTTTATAGCCCACGGCCTGCACAGTTGTGCCATGGGCTCCATGCGCAATTATCCTGATATTGTCCGCATGGAATTTGATTTAACTTGTGACACCAAAATTTTATTTGGCATCGCTTTTGGATACGAAGACAAATCAGTACCTGCCAATCAGACCCGTATTGGCCGTGATCCTTTGGAATCAAACGTTATGATCAAATCATAATTACTAAAAAAAATGTTGCCTGTTGGGCAATCGAAGCGTATAACAAACTATTGAACAAATCGAATCTAAGGCAACCCTGAGCGAGTTCTCAGTTGTGGAAAAATACTCTCTGTCGATTATCAAACTGCCTTAAGCGATTATTTACAAATCAAATATGTCACAAAAAACAATTTATTTTTTTTCAACATGAATAACACCACCTTGATTCTTTCTTTTTTAAAGACTCATGGGTTATTCAAAAGCCAAAAGGAGTTTATCGTGTTAAAATCCAAAATTTTAATGTTATGTTTCGTGACTTTAATTACTTTTTTCCCTTTGACCGGAATCATGGCAACTGCAATGGCCAGTGATGCAGAAACCCTGGAACGACTGGAAAAAATCATCAAACAGCAGCAGACTCAAATCGAAGTACTGCAAAAACAAATGTCCGAAATCAAGGCTCAATCAATGGATACAGGGAGCATGGCGAAATCCCCTTCTGGGCTGGTAATATCCGGCAAAAAAAATACGAGTGTCACACTATATGGCCAGGTCAACCGGGGAGTTATGGTTGTTGACGATGGTGACAAAACAAATATCTACCAGGTGGATAATGATAATTCGTCCACCCGCATTGGTATCCTCGGATCTGCCAAACCCACAGATGGTCTGGAAATCGGGACTAAAATTGAAGTCCAGTTCGAATCCAATTCCACTGCAGACGTGGACCGGAACAATAGAAGAGGACAGGGTTCCAATAATTTTACGAAACGCCACCTCGATCTTTTCCTGAAATCAAATCCGTTCGGAAAATTCTCGCTGGGATTTGGTTCCACTGCATCGGATTCCACAAGTGAAACTGATCTTTCAGGAACGACGGTGATTGGATATTCTGCAGTTGCTGATATGGCCGGCGGACAGCTTTTCTATAACAAAACAACCAATGCGTTAACCACAACCACCGTGGGCAGTGCATTTTCAAATATGGATGGCCTTGGCCGCGATGACAGGATACGGTATGATTCCCCGGCATTCTATGGTTTTTCAGCAGCCTCTTCTTATATCGCAGATGGCGGAGGGGATATTGCGCTTCGATATGGTACGAAATTCAATCAATTTAAAATGGCTGCCGCAGCAGCATACGCAAATCATGGTTCAACATCGACAAAAATCCAGTATCAGCTCAGTTCATCTTTTTCTGTACTCCACGACAGCGGGGTGAGCCTTTCTGCATCTGCAGGTTCTAGGGAATACAAAAACGATACCAATGGCGACGGACTGTTTTACTACGCCAAGCTTGGATACCAGATGAATTATTTTTCCATCGGGAAAACGGCATTCGCCATTGACTACGGCAATTATGAAGATGTTGCCCAGGTCAATGATGAGGCAACAACGTTCGGCGCACAATTTGTTCAGAATTTAAAAGAGTGGAACACCGAATACTATATTGGCCTTCGCCAATACAGCCTTGATAGAGACAGCACAGATTATGAAGATATCAATGCACTGCTTTCCGGCTTTCGTGTAAAATTTTAACTTAAGATTGACTTGTTTCAAAACGGGGCGGCCCTGCCGCCCCAAATTAAACTTTTCTTCAAAATAATTATTCTCTCTTTTTGATCTATAACAGTGAAAGACCAAACAATGCCAGGTTTCCACTGATATGAATTACAACGGGGGTCATAAGCTTGCCTTCTATTTCATATGACAGGGCAAATAAAAGACCACCCACAATCTGTATCAGACCAAATCCGGAATGGAGCAGGACAAAAAATAGGCTGCTTAATATCAGGGCAGGTAAGACTCCCCATTTTCGAAAAAATCCATACAAAACACCTCTGAAACAAACCTCTTCAGCGATTGGTCCAATCAATCCACCGATCATGAAAAAAATAAAAAGTTCTAAAGGATCTTTGGGAAGACGAATATGAATCAGCTTTAAAGCATCGACCTTAAGTAACCATAACAAAAAAAAAACAATCGCAACGACTCCGGCAAAACACAGCGACCAAACCACGCCCTTTTTAATTCCAGGCATAAGCTGATCCTGACCAATTCCAATACATTCAAGGCCTTTGGTCTCAAAATAACACAGCAAAACCAGCAGCACAATTTCGATAAGCCTGGAAACGCCCAGGACAAGCACGGGATTCTGCCCTGATATTCCAATATAAACCGCCCCTGAAATTTCACACAAAAGGATAATAACAAGTGAAATACAAAATATTTTTATCGTAATTCTGTCTGTCTCCACCCAAGCCTCCGGAGTGATTTATATGCATACAATTGAATATACCATTGTTTTAAAGCCGGTAGCCGTTCCAATATTTGCCTGATTGATCTTTCACTTTTTCTATGCCCGAGAGCATCAAATGCGATGTATGAAACATTGATCTGCGGATCATCCAACAATACCAGATTAACGTCATAACTTGTGGACGATTGAGTCCAATAAAGGGTTTTTGCAAGCCAGTATCGTTCGAGAAGTATAGGGCTGACAGGCATTTGAGAAGGTATCCCGATTTTTCCAATATCCATTTTCTTTCCATGGATATATTTTAAAGCAGCAACCCTTGTCCCAAGCCGGTCTGATTTTAACACCCGTTCAAGATTATCGCTTTTAAAGTTTGCAGGCGCTTTAAAGTCCCACGAATAAAGCAGCGCAACTCCTGCAATAAAGCTACAGATAACAGCAGTCAGGGAACCTGGAAATCCTTTAGAATATTTCCCCATAGAAAACAAAGAAATAATTCTGAATGGAAGATATAAAACCAGATAGCAAAACAGGCCGGAAACCATCAGAAGTGAAATAAAAGTAAATGACCTGAAAAAAACAAATCGGTCGCATTTTCGTGAAAATAAACTGAGCATTTTTCCAGGATTTTCTAAGAATTCTTTTTGAGTTGTCTCTATTTCCTGTTTGCCTTTATGGGCCAGTTTTATCGATGATTTGTTGTACTGCAATTCAAGGTCACACGGGATATCTGTATTTACGATAAGATAATCGTGATGAATCAGTGCCTGCTTCACACCTTCAGAAACCTGCATGCCCGAAGGTACTAAAATCCTGCAAGTTTTCAGCATATCCTGCTGTAATGATTTAAACGCCTGGGCGGCAAAAAGCGTGTATGAATAATAAAAATTATTCAGACTAATACCACTTTTACTGGATAAAAGGATATTATCGCGTATATGGGAATATGTCGTAGCATTCATCCGGGATGTACTCATCAAAGCCAGCGCTACAATGCAGATGACATGAATCAATATTTTAGTTTTTGGTTTGCCCGAAAGGCTACCTTTATCTGAAGTTGGAAACCACTTGAGTGACAAAATAAAAACAACAACGGGAACAATAATAAAATGAACAGATACGAACGGTGAAAAACCATTTGCATTCACTAAAAACAAACCCGTAAGCCAGAATAATAAAAATAATAATAAAAATAATTTATTCCGTGAAAATATTTTGATCCAAAACATGGCTGCGGCAAAAGAAAGAATCGTCAAACATGCTCCGACAGTCAGGCTAAAGAAAAATCCGCCATAAAATGCCGTTTCTAAACTTTTAAGCTCTTCCAATACAATGAGGTTTGGGACAACCAGATAATTTGTCGCATGAATGACAGATATTTTTTCGTATAATTCTTTGTTTGAGAGATAAACATGTATAAAAGATATTATGTGGGAGCATATAAGGCCTGTAATTATTATTTTCAGGCGATACAGGTATCTTTTTATATCAAGGGTATTTTTCATATTTTTTTATTGTAGCGTATTTAAAATTCTTAGTCAAAATGAGAACCTGCTTTTTGTAGACCAGCCCATAAACAATAGGCTGTTTTGTAGAAAAATAATTATATTTTTTTATCTAACATACTGATGTTAAAATAAATTTGATTTTTGTATGAAAAAATGTTAGCTGCTATTTTAAATTTACCAATCATTCTTTTGGAAATTTAATCTGGAGACGATATATGAGGGATGAAGAAAAAACAAAGGGCGAATTAATATCAGATCTTAAAAAACTTCGCAAAAAATATACTCAATTAGAACAACGCCTTTCAGCAGGAACGATATTACAAGAAAATCCCTGTACAGAAACCATTCTTGTCGTAGATGATAATCAAGACACCCGAATAACAACAATAGAAATGCTTAAACACTACGGATATACTCTTCTTGAAGCTGATTCTTCTCAAAAAGCAATCAAAATTATCGAGTCCCATGAAACAACCATTCATCTCGTATTATCAGATGTAGTCATGCCCCAAATAAATGGTCCTGAAATGATAAAAGAAATCGTTATCATAAAGCCGGATATCAAGGTTGTCTTTATGTCTGGATATGCAGAAGACCAAATCCTTCATGATGAGATCTTTGATATTCTTCATTCTCACATCCCGTTCATTAAAAAGCCATTCACCTACGAAGAAATCGGTCAAATTATTAGGCAAAGTCTTGATCAATTAACCTAAGTCTTTAAAACAGGAAATAAGATGATAGCTCATACATATCCAGAATCCATTGAAGAGTCAGGAAATTATTTAAGAATGACCCTGAAGAATATTTCCAAACATAAACTCCCCTTTAATCCTATTTCCTATTTGTTATGGTATGAATATGCCATGGGACGGGATGAACAATTACTAAAAGATATTGAAATATCCATCAAAGGGAATCGACCGATCACACCCCATATCATATCTAAATTGGTTAAAAATAATTTAACTGACAAGCAAGTATTACTTGCTGAAAAAAAAGCCAAAGAATTCAAAAAGATATTGGTGGGAATGAGCAAACATTTAAGTGATTCTGAAAATGAGATTGACACGCAGGGTAATGTTTTAGAAACATACGCTACACAACTTAGCCAGGCAACATCACTGGAAACCATCAGTGGTATTACTGAACGCATTATTCTTGAAACAAAATCAATCGCCGAATCCAGCAATGCCATTAAAAACAAACTTGCTTCAACCGTATCAGAAATAGACAAGCTAAACAAAGAGATGGAAGGGATAAAACAGACAGCCAAAACAGACATGCTGACCAGCCTCTTAAATCGACGAGGGTTTGATGATGCTATTCCCCACGCCCTGAAAGAAGCAAAAACCAACCACACACCCCTATCCTTTGTCATGTTGGACATTGATCACTTTAAAAAAGTAAATGACACATATGGACATCTTATCGGTGACAATGTTCTAAGGCTGTTAAGCAAATTGTTAAAGGATCACATCAAAGAAAGAGATATTGCTGCCCGCTTTGGCGGAGAAGAATTCATACTGGTTCTTCCACAAACATCAATT
>JAWSVH010000149.1:0-20170 GCA_033852015.1 Desulfobacula sp. | reverse complement strand
TTTCAAATACCTTTACCGGGTTGTAAACCATTAAAGGAAGTCTTGAATTCAGTATTCTTCTAATCATAAGTATTTCTCCATAATTAATTTTATTTTTTTCTCACAGCATTACCAATAAAAACTTAATCTTCACGGTTTAGCTGATTCAATCGACTTCCTACCTATCAAGTATTGTGCCAACCGTTTCAGGTTCTACAACCTATTGATATAAGGGCCTTTTTTTATGTGGCCTGTTTTAATTTCAAATATGACCTGTTTTTTCTATTGCATTTTATGCACATGGTGTGTACAAATTTGTACATTGACCACCTGCTTTTTAATGGAGGGCCTTTGAAAAAAGCCATTCTCAATACCGACGAGCGACGTTTTTTCAGAACCGTTTACAACGCTGCCTTTGCAAATCCATTCAGTGATTTAAGGGAAAAACTTGATATCAAAATTGCCGGTCTTTTCCCCTCTGTCTCCAGACGAGAAAGCAAAGACCTTTGTATTAATGAAGTGGCCAATCGGATTAAAAAGCTTGAAGAGCAGGGAAGAGCTAATGTCAATGCATTTCATGGCCAGGACAAAGACATCATTACCATTGTCTTTCTTTTTAATATTTTCCATAAATTCAGAGATGATTTTGACCAATTGATCAAAGACCAGATCAAGGCCCAGAACACATCTGTAAAAGTTGCTTTTGCCAAAGAGGCCATGCGCATGCAACAAGAAAAAGGCATAGACATAAAAAGCGGCTTACACCACTTTGCTCTTTCCTATCAACTGCGCCGGGCTTTTTATTTTATTTCCACCTCCCTTGTGGGCAGCAGTCCGTGTATGCAAACGCTAAAAAAACAACTTTGGTATAATGTATTTACCTATAATATTGATCACTACAATAAATTTTTATGGAACAAAATGGAGGATTTTTCCACTCTGCTTTTGGGAGAAACCGGAACCGGCAAAGGAACCGCAGCAAAAGCCATTGGAAGAAGTGGCTATATCCCTTTTGATGAAGACAAACAATGTTTTACCCAGAGTTTTACCCGGGCATTTTCATCTTTAAACCTTTCTCAATATCCTGAAACGCTTCTGGAATCAGAACTGTTCGGCCACACCAAGGGCGCATTTACAGGAGCTGTGGATGAATACGAGGGGGTGTTTGCCCATTGCAGCCCCCATGGTTCCATTTTACTGGATGAAATCGGTGAAATTCCCAATCATGTACAAATAAAGCTTTTGCGTGTATTACAAGAAAGAACCTTTTCTCCGGTGGGGACACATGAGACTTCCCGGTTTAACGGCAGGGTTATTGCGGCCACAAACCGCCCCAAAAAAGACATCTTAAATGGCAAGGTTTTTAGAGATGATTTTTACTACCGGCTCTGCTCAGACATTATTGAAGTTCCCCCTCTTCGCACCCGGATAAAAGAAAAACCGTCGGAATTGGATGAACTTTTAGATTTTACCATTCAAAAAATGACCAGCACCCGGTCTGAAAAACTTATCTTTAAAATAAAACGAATCATTGCGCGCCAGTTGGGAAAAGATTATCACTGGCCTGGAAATGTCCGGGAACTTGAACAATGCGTTAGAAGTGTTTTACTGCGAAGAGATTATGAAGGCAAACAAAAAAAGGAGCCTCTTTCTCTGGCTCAACAACTTTGCCAGGGAATACAAATTGGCAATATTTCTGTCGCATCTTTAGTTTCAGGATATTGCCAATTATTATATAAAGAACTTGGCACCTATGAAAAAGTGGCCCAAAAAACAGGATTAGATAGACGAACGATTAAAAAATATATCATGACCAAAAACGAGGATTAAACAAAAGATGCTTCATTTCCTACCTCCACCGATTAAAGGTGTGTTGTCCCTGATTTTATACTTATTGAATACTTTTTTCCTTGCCAATACATTGGTCCTGCTGGCTATTTTTAAATTTATCATTCCAATACACAGCTTTGTTGTTTTTCTTGACAAGGTTTTAATCTGGATTGCCACGTTGTGGATTTCCATCAACTCTTTGATTTGCAAATTATTCTGTAATATCAAATGGGATATCAGAGGTCTTGACACTCTAGAAAAAAAAGGATGGTATCTAGTACTTTCAAATCATCAATCCTGGGTGGATATCCTTGCATTACAAACTGTTTTTAATAAAAAAATTCCCATGCTTAAATTTTTTTTGAAAGAAGAACTTATCTGGGTGCCCTTTTTGGGTCTTGCATGGTGGGCTTTAGACTTTCCTTTTATGAAACGATATTCAAAATCTTTCCTGAAAAAAAACCCCCATTTGAAGGGCAAAGATTTAGAACGTACCAAAAAGGCATGTGAAAAATTCAAACATCTTCCAGTCAGCGTTATCAATTTTGTTGAAGGCACTCGATTTACCCCACAAAAAAAACAAAGTCAAAACAGCTCCTTTGAGCATTTATTAAAACCCAAGGCCGGCGGAGTTGCTTTTGTTTTAGGATCTATGGGTGATTATCTTCATAAAATCATTGACGTCACTATTGTCTATCCAGATAAAACTCCTACTTTCTGGGAATATGTTTCCGGGCAAACAGAAAAGATAATTATTGATCTTGAAGTGATACCGATGGACAATAACTTTACCGGAGATTATTTTAATAACCCCGAATATAAAACTTATTTTTTTGACTGGCTCAATAACCTATGGAAGAAAAAAGACGAAAAGATTCAGATATTAAAAAATCCTGAAAACTAAAAAAATTATATGTTTCCAACCTGCATCTCATAAATATTAAGGTCAGAACCATCTTCAGAGGTCACCAGAACCTCAGAAACTCTGGCATGGCGAATTAATTCACTCACACGTTTTTCACTATGTTTGCCGACAATAACCGTTTCAGGCATAATTGCCCCTTCTACAATAACAACAGGCTTACCTGGATTATCTTTAGACCATTGAATCAGATTGGCTCTTTCTTCAACAAAATCATTATGTCTTTGTTTCAGTGTTTCAATATCTCCATCACACTTTTCAACAATTTCCTCGATCTTCTCACTCTTATCAAAACAACCATCCAAGGTGACTTCTGCCTTTTTAGCATTTTCGTTTAACACAATTATCTTTTGTTTCAATTGAGCAACCTTCTCTTGGTCAGATGCATTTTCATCCATCGAAGAAATGGTTGAATTGAGCTCTTTTTCCTCCAATTGAGATCGATCCTGGACATGCGCAAGCTCTGTAATCTGCTTTTGAAGCTCAACATTTTCCTGGGCAAGTGTTTTTTTCTTATCTTCAATCGCTTTAATCTGTTTTTTAACCTTCTCTATATTCTCTTTATTCTTTTCCAACTCTTTATCGGTAAACGCGTCATGACCCACCTTAAGCGTATTGGGAGCTGCCATTTCTGTCCCAACATTCCTAACCTGAACTCCCATCTTGGCAGTTACCTTTGAAGAAATAAGTTTCCCATTTTTGGCGATACAAGTACCGGAACATTCTACATTTGAATCCACAATCTCTTTTTCGACAATCACATCTCCCATGCAGGTGATTTCCGAGTTATGAATAAATCGTGCATAAACATTGCCTCTGGCATAGATCGTTCCTTCATTTATACCACCAGATACTTTCACATCCCCATTTGCCGTTACAATCCCACCATCCAGTTCAAGGGCAGCAATATCATTACCCTTCACCTTGAATCCAGATTTGATCCGACCTTTAATGTTAACATTCCCATCATAATTAATATGGCCGGTCTCATAATCCACATCCCCTTCTGTAACATATTCCTGATGAACAAAAATATGGCCGGACATCGCATATTTAGGCGCACCTTTAACGGCAGCGAGCACTTTGTAGCCATCTTCAGAAAGTTTTGCTCCCTTTCCGATTTTCAACACAATGTCTGCTCCGGGAACAGTTTCAATCTCGTCTCCATAAATATTTTTGCCGATTCTTGATTCAACCATGGGAATTTTTTCGGCAAGGACCGTATCCTCTTCCACATGAGGAATTTCCCCCCTGTCCTTAAAATCGATCACACCATCCTCTGTCAATCCACCTGCTTTAAGATAGTCTGTATTAAAGAAAAATTCTACTTTTGCATCTTTCCCCTGGATAGGCGCTACCCCTCTGGCAATTCGAAATGATTTTGTTTTGAACCCGCTGGAATTAACAAACCCTTCTATCATTTGATCTGCAACAATACCATTAATAATACCCTTATCAAATAATGCTTCTTTAAGTTGCGAAAGCGATAAATTTTTATCAAAATAGTCCGTCTTTGATAAAAATGCCGCCATAAAATCTTTTGAAATCTCAAGCTTAACTCCGCCATCAATAATCTCAGGTGGCAGAAGAGTTGAAGCATCATCACCTTTATCAGATGATTCGTCAGATGTTTTATCAGATGAAACTGTATCATCTTTTTGACTTGAATTTGAATCTTCAGGTGATGAGCCCTCTGATTTTTTCAAATTTGTTTTCACCTGGGGGCGTAATCTTTTTTGGAGTTTTAAAATATCATCTCGCTGCTCTGGTGTTAGCATATTTGCTTCCACCAGCAAGTCTCCCACCAAACGAAGCTTTTTTTGCTCCCGCATACACTTTTCTTGTTCTTCCAAGGCCAGTTTCAATACGCTTTTATTAATGTAGCCTTTGCGGATAGCTATGGCCCCAAACTTATATTCCTTTTGTCGCAATCCAAGCGTTTTTGCAGCTCTGGAAAGTCTTTCAATGTTTTTAGGAGAAATGAGTTCGTTTGATAAAAAATATGCTTTTAAAGCCGCATCTGTTCTTTTGGCTCCGACACACTCGGAAAGTGCTTTTTGAAGATCTTCTTTAGTAATTAAAAGATTCTTTACCGCAAGAATGCCAATTAATGGAATTTGCACCTTGGTTTTACTTTCTGTTGCCATAATCTCCCCACTCAAGAATTAAATTATAGCTGCTAAACATCCAATAGCTAGAAACAAAAATTCTATTATAAATTCTTTATACGTTCCTGAAATAAGGCTGTCTTTTTCAAAAAACCTTATTAATAAAAGCATAATAAAGGGTATGAAAGCAAGCAGGAATACACCTTTTACCAATAAATCAGTAAAAAATATGAGTAAAATCATACCCATTTCAAACAAAAGAACACTTTTTATAATTTTAAAGCTTCTTTTTTCTCCCCAAAGAATGGGAAGCGTTTCTTTTCCTGTAATTCGATCACCCTGAATAGCAAGAATATCAAAAAATGCCGTCCTGGCAAATACCAAACCGGTTGCGAAGACAAATACCGCCACAACAGACCAAGGATAGCAATTATTTTTTACTGTCGGCAAAAAAGTAGTTACAATACCCCATGCTGTGGCAATCAAAATTGTTTTCCCACCGGAGATATCGCGAATCCGACCTGTTTTGCCTTTCTTCCCGATAAAAGGAATGAGTTTCACATTATATGACAGTCCTAAAAGACTCATCACCAGCAAAATACCAAAAGATAAAACCCCTGTCATAAAGCTTAAATAAAGCCCTGCTCCACCGGATAACACGGCCAGTGCCCACAAATAAAACCGATTTTTTTCATAAAAGGCTGCCCGCTGGGGATGATTATATTTATCTGATTTAATGGTGAATAGGTTATTCATAACATGCATGGAAAGCACATAAAGCATCGCAATCAAGGCATGGTGAAAATGATTTGGAATTCCCTGAAAAATTGAAAAGGCATATGTTAAAGATCCAGCCCCCACAGCTGCCATAATATTGGTTTTCACTAAAAAATCACGCAACAGATACACCCCTTTTTTAACAGGATGCTGTTCTTTTAAATGGGATTCAATTTTTTGGCATGCATCCGTAATAATCCAATTGGGGGTAGAAGCGCCTGCTGTAATAGCAACCGATTTAGCAGATAATAATTTTTTATAATCAATTTGGGATACATCTTCAATGTGAATGGCAGGCGTGCCTGTTTGCGATGCAATTTGAGCAAGACGTTTTGTATTACCACTTTGCTTACCACCGACAACCACAACAGCATCATTTGTTCGGGCTAAATCACGAATTTCAGCCTGGCGTTTTTTTGTAGACCCGCATATCGTATTAAATATCTTATAATGAGGTGCATGGACCGTGCACCATTGTCCTATTTCATCATAAAAATCTGTATCCTGAGTCGTTTGAGCAACCACCACAGCGGCATCAAATATTGGCAAAGATGTAAGTTGCTCCATGGATGTAATTGTATGCCCTTCATTTTTTGCATATCCCAGCAGACCCACCACCTCCGGATGTTTTTCGTCTCCGATAATAATTGTGGAATATCCTTTTTGAGCATATTTATTAATGATCACCTGGACCCTGACCACCCGTGGACACGTCGCATTTATAACCGTAAAACCTGCATTTTTGAGTGCTTTTTCATCTTCCGGAGGAACGCCATGGGCCCGAACCAAAACGATACCCGTTCCGGCTTTAGGAATCTCATCGATTTTAAAGATGGATTTTTCTTCGAGCATCTCCAAAACCTGGGGATTGTGAATTAAAGGACCGTAAGTATAGATAGGTTCATCAGACAGGTTAGAGGCATCCAGAACCATATCAACAGCTCTTCGGACCCCCATACAAAATCCTGCAGTCTTAGCAACGGTAATTTTCATGAAAGATTACGCAACAAATCAACGAGACGCTGGAACTCTCTTTTGGACTTAAAATTAATTTCTATTTTACCCTTATCACCAGTTTTTCGGATATTTACTTTTGTATTAATCAGCTGGGAAAGCTGTGTACTGGTCTTATTTAAAAATTGTTTTTCCACGGCAGACATCTTTTGAGCCAATTGTTTGGGATCTTTTTTAGCCTGATTCACCAGTTTTTCAGTGTCCCTGACCGACAATCCTTTTTTAAGAACTTTCTTAAAAAGATGAAGCTGATTTTCTTCAGCTCCTGCGCCCAAAAGAGCCCTGGCATGTCCCATGGATATAGTTTCTGCGATCAAAGCATCCTTGATTTCTTGGGGCAACACCCGCAAACGCAAAAGATTGGCAATCGTAGATCGATTTTTACCAATTTTCTGGGCCACTTTTTCCTGGGTATACTTAAACTCTTTGATCAGCCGATAATACGCTTCTGCTTCTTCAAGAACATTTAGATTTTCGCGTTGAATATTTTCAATAATAGAAACTTCTAAAACCTGCTCATCTGTCAGATTCTTCACAAAAACCGGAACGTGAGTCAATTGGGCTTCTTTGGCAGCTCGAAGCCTTCTTTCTCCTGCAATCAATTCATATGACCCATCCATATTCCGTACCAGCAACGGTTGCAAAATTCCCTGCTGAGCAATGGACTCTTTTAAGCGATCCAATTCTTCCTGGCTGAAGACAGTTCTGGGCTGATACCTGTTTGGGGTAATCTCATCAATCGGACACATCAAAAAATCAGGACTGCTTTCAGGTGTTTCAACATCTGGGATTAAAGCTGAAAGCCCGCGGCCAAGACCGGTGTTTTTCTTTTTCTTTTTTGTCATCTTTTTAGGAATTCCCTTGCAAAAGCCATGTAGCTTTTAGATCCTTGTGAATGTTTATCATATAAAATTATCGGCAATCCATAGCTAGGCGCTTCTGCCAGCTTGACATTCCGAGGGATTTTATTTTTGAAGACCATCTCTTTAAAATACGTTTTTGCATCCTCGACAACATTCTGAGAAAGATTGGTCCGTTTATCAAACATGGTAAAAAGAATACCCTTAATTTTTAAAGATGGATTAAAAGATGACTTAACTCGTTTTATAGTATTCAACAACTGCCCCAAACCCTCCAAGGCGTAGAACTCACTTTGAAGCGGGATCAAAACAGAATCAGATGCAGTAAATGCATTCAAGGTCAATAAACTTAATGCCGGAGGACAATCAATAATGATATATTCAAAATCATCTTTGACTTGATCCAAAAACTCCTTAAGTTTATTCTCCCGACCCTGTGCATCCACCATCTCCAGCTCAAACCCGATCAGATCGATATTGGCAGGGATCATCATCAACTTAGGCAATACCGTAGGTAAAATAATATCCTTAGCGTCTGCCTGGCCAATCATTCCCTGATACAACGAAGATTTAAGAGAGGGTTTATCAATTCCCATACCTGTGGTTGCATTGGCTTGGGAATCACAGTCAACCAGTAATACCTTTTTTCCGATTTTGGCAAGGGCTGCAGAAAGATTGACAGAAGTTGTTGTTTTACCAACACCGCCTTTCTGATTTGCTATACTGATAATTTGAGTCATAATAAAATTTCAATATCACAATTAAATTTTATAGGCAATTGGTTAAAGAGCTATATTTAATTTAAAACCCCAGACGCCATAAAAAAGCCCGATATAACAAAAAAATTATCATACCGGGCTTTTTATATTTTAAAAAATGAAAAAAATTACATAGCTGATTCCGGATGGAACATATCCACTTCTTTTAAATCTTCACCAAGATATTCTCTTTCATTGGGACCAAGAATCCCAAGTGACAGATTAAGCAATGTCCACAAATGAACCGTTTCCCAAGCATGATCATTCACTTCTGACATATCATGCACCTGGGCATGGCAGTTATGACAAGGGGTAATGCAATAGGGTGCTTTGGTTTCCAGAATCTGGTTGGCTTTGGTTTGACCATATGCCCGACGCTGTTCCGTAAAACCGGACTGTAGGTATCCGCCACCACCACCACAGCAGAAGTTATTAGATCGGTTCGGGGTCATATCAACAAAATTCTCCGCACCAACTACTTTTTTAACAACATACCGCATATCTTCAGCCACTGGATCTCCAAGTGTTTTTCTAACCAACTGACAAGGATCCTGAAGTGTAAACTTGATCTGCCTTTCTTTGTTCCAATCAGATGAGGGGTTAAGCTTTCCTTCCCTGATCCACTGGGCATATAATTGAATAATACTTTTAATTTCAAAGTTGTGAGGAATATTAAATTTTTGCAGTCCTACCAGGACTGCGAAGAGTTCGTGCCCTCACTCGGTGTTGAGCCAGACTTTACAGCCCAGATCCTCCACAGCTTTCACCTTTGTCCGGATAATTTTTTCCCAGTTCTCGTTGTCAGCTGAGAAAAGACAATAATTCTCGGCTGCCCAGCCTTTGGTTCCATATGTCCAATCTGCGCCTGCAAGATGCATGATCTTCCATAAAGGTACCATTTCATCCGGTTCGGTCACAGGCTCTCTTGAATTCTGATTCAAAAAATAATATGCGCCTTTTCGGTTCACATCTGCTTTCATATCAGCAAATTCAGGCTGTGATTCCTGGTATTCTTCTAAAACATCTTCCACAACAAACTGAAAATCTTCTTCATTTGCACCCATGGCAGAACAGGTATCATTCTTTAATGCCATATCGCATGAACTGGTAATCCCCTTGGGTTTATCTTCTTTGGCCCATGAACCTCTTGCATTAAATACAAGCTGTGGGATATTAATTTTCATGGGACAGACGTACATGCAGCGTGTACACATGGAGCACATCCATACCCAGTTTGATGTCAGAATTTCTTCATCCATTCCAAGTGCTGCCATTCTTAAGAATTTTCTTGGATCCATTCCGTCAAGCCCTGTTGCAGGGCAACCTGCAGAACATGCACCACATGTCAGGCATGCATTCAGGTTTCCGCCATCCGGCAGAAGTTTCATTACTTTGTCTTTAAAGACGCTTTTTCGTGCGCCTCCAAGTTTAATAGCTGTATCACTCATGCTATTTTTCTCCTCAGTCGATATCAAATTAAAACCTAGTTTTTAAACCAATTTATATGCTTCCTTATTTTTAGAGCAATTCTTTTTCTCTCTTATTCCAGCATTTATGTCAACTATATTTTTAAAAAGTAACCATATCGTTCTCTAAAAATGTGTCTAAAATTTGACATTTTTAAACATTCAGTTACTATTCAATGCTATGTACAAACCCAAGAACATAAACAAGGCTCGCCCAAAACAACTCAACCGGCCATCAAATATCACCTATAACCCAGACCTTCCGATTACCGATAGAAAAGATGACATTATCCGGGCCATCAAACAAAATAGTGTTGTCATCATTTCCGGAGAAACCGGATCAGGAAAGACCACCCAGATTCCCAAATTCTGCATTGAGGCTGGACGGGGAAGAAAGGGGATGATTGGCTGCACACAACCTAGACGCATTGCCGCCATCAATGTGGCCAAAAGGATTGCCCAGGAACTAAACGAAAAAATTGGCCAATCTGTGGGATACAAGATCCGTTTTGATGACAAAACAAATCCCAAGTCCAGCATAAAACTGATGACCGATGGAATTTTACTTGCTGAAACCCAGGCTGACAACTTCTTAAATGCCTATGATACCATCATTGTTGATGAAGCCCATGAACGAAGTCTGAACATCGATTTTACATTAGGGATACTTCGCCGCCTGGTACATAAACGAAAAGACTTAAAGCTGATTATCACCTCTGCCACCATTGATACACAAAAATTTTCCAAAGCATTTGATGACGCACCTATTATAGAAGTCTCCGGGCGGATGTTCCCGGTACAGACCCTATACCAACCATTTTTAAACCCGGATGATGAAAAACAAACGATTGAAGATCAGGAGTATGTCGAAGCCGCAGCCAATGCCGTGGATATATTGCTGTCCAAAAGGGGCACTGGTGATATCCTGGTATTCATGCCCACAGAACAGGACATTGGAGAAGCCATCGAACTGATCCGGGCAAAGAAACATACCGGAGCAAGTATACTTCCTTTGTTTGCAAGGCTGTCTGCTAAAGAACAAAATAAAATATTTTCCCAACAGGTGGGCAGGAAAGTCATTATATCCACCAATGTAGCAGAAACATCCTTAACCATTCCGGGTATAAAATATGTTGTGGATACAGGACTTGCCCGCATCCCCAGATATTCGCCCCGAACACGAACCACTGCCCTGCCGGTCAGTCCGATTTCCCAATCCTCTGCCAACCAGCGTATGGGACGATGTGGCCGGGTGGAAAATGGTGTCTGTATTCGATTATTTGATGAAGATGAATACACCTCCAGACCTTTTTTCACCTCACCGGAAATTTTACGTAGCAATCTTGCTGAAGTTATCTTACGAATGATCTCTTTGAATTTAGGGGACGTCGCAACGTTCCCTTTTATAGATGCCCCCTCTCCCAAAAGCATTAAAGATGGGTTTGATACCTTGATTGAACTGGGGGCCATTAAAGAGAATAAACACCGACACAAAAAAACAGACAAAACACAGACTAAAAAAAAGTTTATCCTGACCAAAACCGGGCGACTAATGGCAAAACTGCCCATCGACCCCAAACTTTCCAGGATACTGATCGAGGCTGAAAAAAACGGATGTTTAAAAGAAGCGATCATTATCACCACCTCGCTCTCTGTCTCAGATCCCCGGCAGCGACCAGCAGAAAAAACCCAGGCCGCAGATCAAAAGCATGCGCTGTTCAAAGATCCCAGTTCCGACTTTGTCACCATTTTGAACATCTGGAATGCGTATAAACGTTCTGAGAAACAATTAAACTCCAGAGCCAAACTTAAAAGATATTGCCAAGATCATTTCTTATCCTTTAAACGCATCCGGGAATGGACCGATATCCACCGACAGATTATAAGAATTTTAAAAGATCACGATATCAAAGGGGAAAATCCGATTGTGACATCCGGGGGCACCGAGAAACTGAAGTCAAAAGAGTTTGACATTGGCGGCCCTCTATATATCGCCCTCCATAAATCTTTGCTCTCTGGATACCTGGCCAACATTGCCCATAAAAAAGAAAAAAAGGTTTTCAATGCCGCCAAAGGCCAGCAAGCAATGATATTTCCAGGATCTGGTCTTTTTTCCAACCCAGGCAACTGGATCGTCGCCGCAGAATTTGTAAAAACCAGCCAGCTGTTTGCCAGAACAGTTGCCAATATTGACCCGGAATGGGTGGAAAGCATTGCCAAGCACCTTTGCACCCATACCTATTCCGATCCTCACTGGGAAAAAAAACGCGGAGAAGTTATCGCTAAAGAACAAATTTCTTTGTTTGGACTGATCATTGTCAATAACCGAAACATTGCCTATGGGAAAATAAACCCTGAAGAGTCCTGTGAAATATTTATCCGTCATGCACTGATCCAAGGTCAAACCCATCATCAGTTTGAGTTTACCAAACACAATCAAAAATTGATTGATGAGCTGGAATCTTTAGAAGATAAAACCCGAAAAAAAGACATTCTGGCATCAGAAGATGAAATGTTTTTATTTTACCGATCCCGGATACCCAAACCGTTTTATAATATTCAATCTTTTGCAAAATTCATTAAGGATCAGAAAAATCAAGATTTCTTAAAAATGACCATGGAGGACCTCCAAAAGTCAGATGTAGATGCAGATGAACTTTCTTTATTCCCAGACACCCTATCGATGGAAAATGCTAAATTTACGCTTGAATATCAATTTAAACCCGGATCAAAAACAGATGGGGTTACCATCAATGTACCGGCATCCTCCGCACCTTTCGTTTCTAAAAACAGCCTGGAAAAAATGGTACCCGGATTTTTCAAAAAAAAGATTGCAGCATTAATAAAAGCGCTCCCTAAAAAACAGAGGGTAAAACTGGTACCGGTATCTGAAAAAGCTGCCATCATCGCAAAGGAGATGCCAAAAGAGAATCTGCCGCTTTACACCCAACTTTCCAGTTTCATTCAAAAACGTTTTAATCTTGTCATCCCAGCTTCCCAGTGGTCAGATAAAGATCTGCCAGACCACCTGAAGATGCGAATTTCCATCCAGGACCAAAAAGGCCGGGAAATTAAGGCCGCCAGAAATACGAGTATTTTAAATGAATTTTCAGGCACACAGGTTCCAAACGAAGATTCTGCCTTTATCGCTGCCCAAAAAAAACATGAACAATCGCCCGTTACAACATGGGATTTTGATGATTTAGAAGCGTTTATCATTATCAATCAAGACAATGATTTTACCCAAAAAGGTTATCCTGGCCTGAAGATTGAAAAAGCCATCTTATCTCTTCGCCTGTTCAGGTTACAAAAAGACGCCTTAAGTTCCCATAAAAAAGGGATCAAATTTCTTTTTGAAAAAAGCTTTGCCGCTGACTTTAAAGCCCTGAAAAAAGATATCAATACCACTGTCGGCATCAAAAAAATGGCCCCGTTTTTCAGTGGGCAGACCCAATTTCAGGCCGCCTTACTTAAACAAATCACCTCCCAAATTTTTAAAAAAAATATCCGGACAAAAACTGACTTTGACAACCATGCTCAAAAGGAGATCAAAGCACTTTATCAAACCACCCAAGAATACATTAAAACGATTCTTCAATTAGGAGATGCTTACCAGGCCTGTTTTAACCTGATCCAGAAATTAAGCTTTACCCACCAGAAAAAGCAAAAAACCTTTCAAATTTTATCCGAATTGTTCACTGATTTAAAAAACCTTGTTCCCCCCAATTTTCCCGAGCTATACTCATATGACCGGACAAAACAGCTTCACCGATATGTCAACTGCCTCAAAATCCGTGCACAAAGAGCGGTTGACTCTCCTTTAAAAGAAGAACAAAAGGCCGTATTATTAAAAAAACATACCCGGCATATAGATCACCTATTGTCTTCACTTTCCGACAGATCCTCAGCAGAAAAATCAAAACAGGTGGCAAACTATTACTGGATGCTCGAAGAGTACAAAATATCCCTGTTTGCCCAGGAACTTAAAACCACAACAAAGGTTTCTGCTAAAAAACTGGATCAATTTTTAATCAAACTATCAACAATGATTTAACAGATGAGAATCTGTGATCCAACTAAACAAAAAAAAGCATCAAAGAACCTTCAGTTTTCTTCACATCTGAACAAAATTTACCCCAAAAGTATGAAATTATTGTTATACAATTGAGTATTTTTTTTCACACTGCAAGGCCATCATCCCAGATCAAAAATAATTAATTCCCATAAAATTAAGCTCTTATCACAAATAATACATACTGGTATCAGTTTTGCAAACGACTCAATAGGAGTCAAAACATTGTTTTGTGAAAATGTCGACTTTCAAACGGTTATGACACTCATTAGCATGTAGCTGATGAAGTAAACTTGTAATGCAAAAGGGAGAAAAAGGATGAGACAAAAGTTTTTAGCTGGATTTTTAATAATTTGTGCTGCTGTTTTTTTAAGCACACCAGCAATGGCCGCCAAATTTTCCAATGTTGTCACTTTTGGCGACAGTATTTCCGATAATGGCACGACTAGTGATCCTTATGGCTTTGGAGTATATACAGATGGAACACCATGGGCTGATCAACTGGCCAACAAACATGGAGCAAATATGCTTAATGTTGCCTATGGGGGAGCCACCACAGGCTTGGGAAATATTTATGCTCCACCCGTAGGTACTGTCCCTGCTGACACAACAGGACTAAACTGGCAGGTAAACTTGCCCACTATTCAGGCTCAAATTGCACCCATGGCCAAAGATACCACCCTGTTCACTGTCTGGGCAGGTGCGAATGATTATAACCGATTGATGGCGCTGACCGGGAACACTGCGACAGCCACACAAAAACAAATCGCTGCGAGTACTGCAGCAAATAACATCATGGCTTCACTTACGACTCTTGCTGCCCAAGGTGCTGAACATATTCTAGTACCCAATCTCATGCTGCTCGGGGATGGAAATTTTGCCGGCACATACAATTTCTTGTTGGAAAGCTCACTTGCAGCTTTTGACGCCGTATTTGTTGACATTGAGATCTATACCGTGGATATGTGGAAGTTATACACAGACCTGTTTGCCGGATATGACATAGATAACTCCGATCCAGAAATCGCAGCCGCAGAAAGAGCAAGAGCCATGGCTGATGGATATCTCTGGGAGGACGGATATCACCCTGGCTGGAAAACCCATAAAGCAATGGCAGAATTAGCCTATGAAGCGACGGCTCCTGTACCAGAACCCGGCACACTGATATTGGTGTTCTCTGGCCTGATTGGTATCGCTGGAATCAGCAGAAGAAAAACAGCATAAATTAATCTTATATTACGTTATTTGAATAAATAACTTTTAAGGGCGGGGAAGAATAAATTTCCCGCCCTTTTTATTTTTTCAGCCATCACCCTGCCATCACGATCCTTAAAAAAATATTTTAAACTTCCAATTGATTTATGTCTGTCCGATCTTATCTTTTAAACTATCACTACATGACAGATAAAAAAACTCAACTGTCATGAGAATGAATTTTTTCGGAGGTAATTATGAAATCACATTTAAAAAAGAAAGCAGCCATGTGTTGTGCATTAGGAAAAAAGAGGATGACCGAGGCTCTCAGATCCTGTGATTATTGCACCACCAGCTTAAAAGAACACAGCGCATGTTATAAGGCTGTTGCTAAAGAAAGTGGCCTTCGCTCCAGGGCTTGTATTTTGATGTAACACCCCCATATAATCGTATCTCATACACAAATAAAACCTTTGCCGGGATCAGACAATCAGAATTAAAAAAGTGTTTGATCCCGGCTTTTATATCTTCTGAATGCATCAAGGTTTTATTAAACTGCGGAGAGATACTTCGCAATAAACTATTAATCGCACAATTATGGTCAAATACCTTTGATGCTGTGGCACTGGAATAATAAGAACTATGGAATATCTTTCCTCAATGCACTCCTTGATGCTCTGTCCACAAGCGTGAACAACCGATCAATTTCATCTTTTTGTTTTGACACCTTATGTCCACGTACTTTAACAAATTCACACTCCAATTGATCCGTTCTTCTAAAAAAGTCCTGGTACAATAAATAGTTATTCAAGCGTATATTTTTCTTTGAACGATAATCATTCTGCTCAAATCGTTCACGTCTTTTTGGCAGGCCAATAATATTTTGAGAATCTGTGTATACCGTTATCTTATACCTTGATATTTGTGCATCTGTCAGTGCCCATAGCAAGGTCTGCAGTTCAAGTTTAGTTGAAGAGGTCTGTTCAAATCGCTTCACCCTGACATGTGCTTTCAATAACTCCGGCGAAAGCTTACCATCCGACACAACAAGATATGCTCCATACCCAATTTTTGAACGCGTATTCACACTTCCATCTGTAAACAACATAATTCCATCAGCCATGCGTCTTCTTTCCCTTGTAAATTCTAAAACTAAACGTCAATTAAAAATCATAAGCTTTCCTGAATAAATCACCGGCAAAAGATCTTGACTTCAAGAATGACAAATTGTAAATTGTCGACAATCGTCAGCATAATAACCTGTTATGAAACTATTTTTTCAAGACAGAAAAAACAAGCGAATCTTTTAAAAAAAGGAGCGAAAATGAAAAAAAGACTAAATTCCCCCTTCATGCTGTTTTTAATCGTCACAGCATTAATTTTCACATTATTATGGTCGATGCCGGCTTTTGCCAAACATCATCAAAAAAAATTTAAACACAATCCCATAATTTTTGTCCATGGCGGTGCCGGATCTGCCTCTCAATTTGAGTCCCAGGCCATGCGGTTCACCAGTAATGGTTATCCACAAGACCACTTGTATGTTCTTGAATATGATTCTCGATCAGTCAGTACCGGTGGCTACGCTTTCATCGCAACCGTCCATCTCAAGCTGGATGCATTAATTACAAAAGTCTTGGCAACCACCGGGAAAAGCCAGGTAGATCTGATGGGACATTCGCTTGGCACTCTGGTATCCCAGCTCTACTTGACATCCTCTCCAGTACGGGCCGCCAGAATCGCCCATTGGGTCAACATAGATGGGTACTCGGCAGCAGAACAACCCGGTGGAGTTGACACACTGGGTCTTTGGGCAGGAATCGGAGATGGCGGCTATATTGTCGGTGGACAAAATATTACCATGGACAATCAAACCCATGTTCAGACTGCGACCTCGGCTGAGTCTTTCTTTGAAATTTTTAAATTTCTTACAAGCAAAGCCCCTAAAACCACCATGATCATACCCAAGCGGCGGTACCGCCATATTAAAGTTGCCGGCCGGGCCTGTTATTTTCCTGAAAACACTGGCGTAGACGGCTCAATCCTAGAAATATACAAAGTCAGTGCATACAGCGGGAAACGGTTATGTAAAAAACCAAAAGCTGTTTTTGCCATTGGTGAAGATGGCAACTGGGGGCCATTTAATGCCCGCGTTGGCGAACGATATGAGTTCGTTATTGTCCGTGAAGGGCAGGATCATCACATATACAAAGAAGCATTTTTAAGAGATGATTATTTTGTTCGTCTACAAACCTCCGCTGTTGGTGGTGGTGTCGGTGCCAATATGGACACAGCCCCTGGTCAAAGCAACCTTGTGGTAACACGGGATAAAGAATTCTGGGGTGAGCGCCTCCTGGAAAACGATATCCTGGCAGTCAATGGTGTAAATGTGGTCACTGCAACCAATAGCCCCTTTATCAACCGGACAACAGCGATTTACCTGTTTGATTTAGATTCCGATGGTCAAAGTTTTATAGACGAACCCATTCCATATTTTCACTCTCTATATTTCATGACCGGCGTAGACCTTTTTATGCCTGCCAGTAATCCACCAGACAATCGAATCCGACTAACTATGATACCCAGAGGCCAAAACGGACTTATTCAGGAAATAAACATACCCAACTGGTCATCAGACGGCCATAGGATATCAGTTCTGTTTAATGATTTTGTACAATGGGATACGATTCGATAACCCTTTCCCGAATAAAATAATAGCTAAAAAATCATCAGGGTGGCAGCCGACAAAGGTCTGCCACCCTTTACATGCCACAGAGCCTGCCAAAAAGGTCCTTGACAACCGTCACACCCAGTTATAGATTATTTACCCTTTACGGGAAGGGAAATATATGATGAAAGCCATTTTCAAAGCAGAAAAAAAAATCACACTTGTCGAACTGGTTATCGAGCAAATCAGAAGTGCCATCAGCTCGGGAAAGTTGACCGGTGGAGAACGACTGGTGGAGACAGATATTGCAGATACGATGCAGATTAACAGAACTGCTGTTCGAGAGGCGTTTCGATCTCTTGAAAAAGAGGGGCTTGTCACCATCACCCCTTTTAAAGGCGCGCATGTCACGCTTCACACCAAAGAAGAAATACGACAAATGTTTGAAGTAATGAGTGGATTAGAAGGGATGTGTACGAGACTTGCCATTCAGAAAATGACAAAAAAAAATCTCCAGCAATTAGACACCCTTCATGCAGATCTGGAAAAATATTATACCGCAAACGAGCCGGAAAAATATCTAAAAACCAATTGGATTTTCCATAAGGTTATTCAAAACATTGCTGCAAATGAGATACTCGACAAGATGGTAAATGAGTTAAAACAAAAAATTTCTTTATATCGCAAAAAACAATTATACCAACCCAACAGATTCGAGGCCTCCATTATTGAGCATCGTTTAATCTTAGAAACATTTCATGCCAATGACCCAAACCTAGGAGAAATCCGAATGAGAGAACACCTTTCTTTACAGGGTGAATCTTTAATGTAGGAGATAAGCGATTCTACAAATATCCAATATCTATGATGAACATTCTCTCTTTAAAACATGCAAAAGGCCTTGACAACAAAAACAGCGAACGGTAGATTGTCGACAATTTACAAGAACGGCCAAAGTAATTAAACCATCCAAATTTTTTTGTCCCTGACAAAGATCGGTGAGCATATTATATGACCAGTCATGATATCTGTTTTATGAGTGCCACGCAGCTGAGTCACCATATTCGAAAAAAAGAGCTGTCGGCAAGAGAAGTGATGGAAGCACACATCAAACAAATCCAACTCATAAACCCAACGGTCAACGCCATTGTTACATTCCTGCCAGAGCTTGGGCTAAAAATGGCGGATGCCGCGGACAAAAAACTTTGTTCCGGCGACAGCATCGGCCCCCTGCATGGTTTGCCCATTGCCCATAAAGATCTTGTAAATACCAAAGGCATATTAACGACTCTTGGTTCTCCCCTTTTCAAGAATTATATACCAGCTAAAAATGATCTGATGGTTAAACGATTACAAAAAGCCGGTGCCATAACCATCGGAAAAACCAATACCCCGGAATTTGGAGCTGGATCACAAACCTATAACACGGTCTTTGGAGAAACCTGTAACCCATACGATACCACAAAAACATGCGGTGGCAGCAGCGGTGGTGCAGCCGCAGCTTTGGCGTGTGGCATGCTGCCCATTGCGGACGGCAGTGATACCGGCGGATCACTTAGAAACCCTGCCAATTTCTGCAATGTCGTGGGGTTGAGAACGTCACCGGGACGTGTTCCTTCTTATCCAAATTCAGCCGGTTGGTCTCCTCTTTCTGTTCAGGGCCCCATGGCAAGGACTGTACAGGATGTGGCGTTAATGTTAAGCGCCATCGCGGGCCCTGACCCTCGCTCCCCCATTTCCATCACTGAACCTGGAAACCGTTTCAATATTCCATTACAAAGGGATTTTAAAGGCGTTCGCTTAGCTTGGAGCCAAGATCTTGGTGGACTGCCTGTAGACAATCGCATAACACAAGTCATCGATGCAAACCGTCATATATTTGAATCCTTAGGGTGTGTCATTGAAGACAAAGAACCCAATTTTCAGGATGCCGACAAAAGTTTCAAAATTTTACGTGCCTGGTTTTTTGCATTGCTGTTTGGGGATCTGGTCAAAAAACACCGTGAACAAATCAAAGATACCGTCATCTGGAATGTTGAAGAAGGCTTTAAGCTTTCAGGGATACAGATCGGAGAAGCAGAAAAGAAAAAAACAGCTTTGTACCATCGGGTCCGCAAATTCATGGAAAAATATGAATTCTTAATTTGTCCGGTCAACCAGGTACCTGCCTTTGATATCAAGCAACGATCCATCAGTGAAATAAACAACACAAAAATGGAGACCTACATCGACTGGATGAAATCATGCTACTATATTACGGTCACCGGTCACCCGGCCATTTCTGTTCCATGTGGTTTTACCCCTGAAGGTCTTCCTGTGGGTGTGCAGATAGTGGGTCGACATCAAGATGAATTAGGGCTATTGCAATTGGCGTATGCTTTTGAACAGGCCACTCAATACCATAAACAAAAACCAAAAATTGTCTCAAACTTTAATCCTCATTAAATAATAGAGACCAAACACTCCAATAGATATTAAATAAATGACAAATAACTCCCTATCTTCAACGTTCATGAATTCAG
>JAWSVH010000148.1:0-3548 GCA_033852015.1 Desulfobacula sp. | reverse complement strand
GGTTCTTCCACAAACATCAATTAAAGATGCATATACTCTAGCCGAACAAATTCGTCAAAGCCTGCAAAAAATGAAGTGGAAACTCAAAGATACAGGCGAGTCAATTGGGCAGATAACCATATCTACCGGTATTGCATTATATAAGGAAGATGAGTCTGTTGAGGCGGTCATAAAAAGAGCTGATGATGCTCTGTACCATGCAAAAAACAGTGGAAGGAATCAAACGATTACTGAATCTGGTATGAGAAAATAATAATAGCCCTAAATTTTCCCAATGGAATCTGCAATATTTTTTTCAATATTCAGGTATCCGTCAAATCCGGCAATATCAAACACTTCCCGGACATAGTCCTGCAAAGCGCAAAGGACAACTTTGCCCTCCATACGTTTGAGATCTTTGGTGGTTTTTAACATCACCCGTATCCCTGCACTGGAAATATAATCCAGATTTTCCAGATTAAGAATAAGTTTGCGCTGACCACCTTCAAGAGCAGTATATATCTGAGTTTCTAGCTCTGGGGAAGTATTGGAATCAAGACTGCCTTTTACACTAAATATTTGTATTCCGTCGGTATTTTCTTGAGAAATTTCCATGGATAACATCCCTTATGGTTTTTATTTCAATTTTGGATCAACTTCAGGCTGTTCATTGTTTGTAATAATCTTTTTGAGTTCAACGATATTTTTCCCTTTTTTACGGGAATATCGGCACTCATCAATAAAATGTTTCACTAAATGGATTCCTAATCCTCCTACGCCTCGCTTTTCAATGGCACATCGGGTATCCGGGGCTTGCTGAGCCATCAGATCAAAAGGCTCTCCATCGTCTTCCATACGGATACTCAACGATGTATCATCGCAGGATAAAGACAAATCAATATCATGTTCTTTATTATCCTTAAACCCGTACTTGACTACATTGGTGAATAATTCTTCAAGAATAAGATCAATTTCTTTAAATTTTCTATGGGTACAGTCCACAGTTATAGACATGTTTGATACTGCTTTTTTAATCTTTTCCAGATCAACCAAACGGTTTTTTAATTTTATGGCTAAATGGATTTTTCCCATACTTATAACCGTAATCTCACTTAAAAGGTTTGTCAATGTTGCTTACTTAATTATAATAAACTAATACCTAAAATATTTTTTAAATCCCCAGTGCCTTTTGATTCAAATTCAGCAATGGCCACCTTTTCAGAACGCGCCACCCTTTGTCCAATTGCTTTGGCCATCTTCATGGGAATTTCCGGAAATTGATTCACCACTTTGGTAAATGCTTCTCTTGTCATTACAATGCAAACGGTATCTTCTAAGGCAACCAACGAGAATTGTTTTACAATCGGACTCATCAAGGACAAAACACTTAAATATGTTTCAGATGCATACTCCCGGATAACATGCTCCTTTTCA
Source organism: Desulfobacula sp. (assembly GCA_033852015.1). Taxonomy (GTDB): domain Bacteria; phylum Desulfobacterota; class Desulfobacteria; order Desulfobacterales; family Desulfobacteraceae; genus Desulfobacula. The sequence continues at coordinate 2,135 of JAWSVH010000148.1, read as the reverse complement.
TCATTCTCAAACACCAGCTTTGCACGCCCGGTAAGAATATAATAAGAGCACCCATCATCATCACCCTGCCGAAAGATAAAGTCACCGGGTTTATATGTCTGCCTTTTGCACAAAAAAGCAAAAAGTTTGATAATCTCTATCGACATACCTGCAAAAAATTCTGTTTGCCTGAATGCATTCAGGTTATCGATAAATTCACATTTATCAGTTATGTTCGTAGGCGAGCTCATAAAAATACCCCTTTTTTGCCATCAATTCATCATAGGTGCCAATTTCCACAATTTTACCTGCTTTTAAAAAGGCAACTTTGTCATATTCTTTAACAATATCCAAGCGGTGTACCACTGCAACAAGGGTGCTTTTCCCTTTCCAATGTCTAGACAAAACATTCTGAATTCTTTTTTGAGAATTATTATCCAGTGCTGAGGTGGCTTCATCCAAAATCATTACCGGTGGTGATTTTAAAAATGTTCTGGCAATCGCCAATTTCTGACGCTGGCCTCCAGAAAGATTATTGCCCTGAGTCCCCACTTTGTATTCCATTCCAATCTCAATCATCCTCTCAAGAAAATCCTCACCAATAAGCAACGCCACCATAAATTGATTAATTTTATCACGGGCAGCAGGATTGGTTTCCTTAATAACACCAAACAAAATATTATTTGAAATAGTTTGAGAATGAATATATTGGTCGTTTCTAAAAAATGCGACTGCATTTGGATCTTTTTGCTCTATTCTTTCTCTAAACATATACCGCCCTTCAATAACCAAACGGCCTAAAAAATCTGAGATAGCCGCGATTCTGTGCTTTCCCGGAGAAAACCGCAGTGCCAGTTCCAAAAGATCAGTGGTCTGTTTTTCATTGACTTGGTGGAGATTTTTATCTTTGATATCTCTGACAAGATCCTCAAATTTTTCAAATTCCTCCATCTCAATAGGACTTTGTTCAAAAAATAATTTATCACGAGCAATATTTTTCAAGATATCCACTGTCTGTTCTGCAATCTCTCTACCAAGACTGAGCAATGGACGAGTTAAATCAGCATCATTCAAGAATTCTATGAAAAATTTATTCTTCACAAGATTCGCATTAAAAAAATCCTTTGAGACGGGTGCTCCAAAAATAATATTATCTGCAATACTTGCATAGCTTAGAAACTTATTTTCATCAAAAAATTCCACCCAATCTTCAACTGAATCACCAAACTCTTGCTGAAAATTTTCCCGCATTTTAACAATCACCGGAACAAACTCTTCTTCTGTATCTTCAACAATCGCGTTAAGCCCAAACCGCAATACATCCACAAACAGCCCGGACTGTTGCAGCACATGCACCAAATCATCCAACTCAGGTTCACATTCTCCATCCAGCACGCAAACTTCACCATGAAGTGCGGTATAAGAATACATCAAATTATCTTTAATGGTTCCATCAAAGATGAACGGGGCCTGGGAAACTAAACCAATATTTTTTGTAATATCAGCTTTGGTCAAACCGGATATTTCCATATTTCCAATCGTTGCCTTGCCCGAGGTATAATTATACAATTGCGCCAGACAAAGCGCCAATGAACTTTTACCACTACCTGAAAATCCAACTAGAGCAACATGTTCCCCTGGAGCAATCTCCAAACTAACATCATCAAGCAATTTAATGCCTTCGGCAGTTTCAAGGCTCAGATTCTCTACATGTATAGCAACATCCAAATCATATGCTTCCCGATCTTTTGGAACCAATTGAGTTAATATGGGAACATCAAAATATTTCATGGTCTTGTTATAGTTAATCGAACCATCTTGATATACCTGATAAAACTGAATCAACTCTTTCCAAGGATCATACAATTTCTCTTGAGCTGATAAAAATGCCACCAATGCACCCAATCCTAATTGTCCTTTAATTGCCAGATATCCACCCACGATAAAAATAAAAAAAGGGCCCAAGCTGATAAAAAAATTACTAACCACCTTAATGAGAAATTTAAAAATACTCCATTTGACACGAATTCTCATCAGATGGTCTACCTGATTGTCAAATTTATTATTTTCAATTTCAAAGGCCCCATTTGCCTGGACTTCATGAATTCCAGAAACAGACTCCACAATATTAGAAGACAATGCGCGTGATGCATCTA
>JAWSVH010000022.1:0-16228 GCA_033852015.1 Desulfobacula sp. | reverse complement strand
GTTTTCCTTTTTCTTGCAACCTAAATTAACAGGCATGATAATTTTACTTTTTTTTGGAGAGCGCTTAATTGATTCATTTGACAAATATTTTAAAACAGCACGGATCTCAGATTCTATTTAAAAATGCGAGCCTACAGATTTTGCCGGGTACACGGGTAGGACTTGTGGGAGCCAATGGTACCGGTAAAACAACCCTTTTTAACCTGATTACAGGCGAGGAAGAGGCCGATGACGGCCAGATTACCTATTCAAAAAAAGCAACCATTGGTTATTTTTCTCAAAATGTAGGAGACATGTCTGGCAGATCAGCCCTTTTAGAAGTCATGTCTGCTGTTTCTGATGTGGTGCAATTGGGTCAGGCGATGGAAAAGATGGAAGCTGCCATGGCCGAACCCATGGATGATAGTGCCATGGAAACCTTGCTTGAAAAATACGGGGAAGCTGCCGAGATATTTGAAAATCGTGGCGGGTATGATCTTGAAACCCGCGCCCAAACTATTCTAACTGGTTTGGGTATTGGTCCTGCTGACTACCATCTTCCTGTGGAATCATTTAGCGGTGGATGGAAGATGCGGATTGCTCTGTCGAAAATCCTGACCATCAGCCCCAATGTTCTGCTGCTGGATGAACCCACCAACCATCTGGATATGGAGTCTATTATCTGGCTGGAAGATTGGTTGATTAATGATTTTAAGGGCGCCCTTCTCATGACCTGTCATGATCATGATTTCATGAACAAGGTGGTCTCCCGGACTGTTGAGGTGGCAAACCACACCACCATCACCTTTGGTGGGAATTATGATTTTTATATCCGTGAGCGGGAAATCCGGATGGAAAACCTGCTGGCAAGTCATCGACGTCAACAGGAGATGCTGGCCAAAGAAGAGAATTTTATTGCCCGTTTCAAGGCACGGGTGTCTCATGCCTCACAGGTGCAGTCCCGTATAAAAAAGCTGGAAAAAATAGAACGGATTGAATTGCCGCCATCCCAGAGAGTTATCAAGTTTTCATTTTCCAATACCCCACGGTCCGGTGATGATGTCGTTCGTTTTGATGACTTAACAAAAATATGGGAAACCCAGGGACGAGCGCCCAAAACCGTATTCGAAAAAACGTCTGGCTTGATCAATCGTCAGGATAAAATTGCTGTGGTGGGTGTTAATGGTGCCGGAAAATCCACCTTTCTAAAGCTTATAGCAGGACAGACAAAACCGACAAAGGGCAGTGTAAGCGTTGGTGCCAGTGTTAATATGGGTTACTTTAGTCAGCATTCCATGGATATCCTTGATTCAAACAAAACGGTTTTGGAAACCATTCAGGAAGCGTTGCCGCTTGAAGGACTGGGTGTCATCCGGAACCTGTGTGCGGCATTCCTCTTTTCAGGCGATGATGTGGACAAAAGGATAAAATATCTCTCCGGTGGAGAAAAAAGTCGAGTGGTTCTGGCAACGCTTCTGGGTCGGCCTGTAAACTTTCTGATTCTTGATGAACCCACCAATCACTTGGATATTCTTTCCCGGGAAATCCTGCTCCAGGCGTTGAAAAATTTTATCGGAACCCTTGTTATTGTCAGCCATGACCGGTATTTTCTGCGGTGTCTTGTGGATCAGGTCTTTGAAATTGATCAGGGGAAAATGATCACCTACAAAGGGGATTATGAGTACTATCTTTCAAAAACCGGCCGGGATCATAAAGAAATATAATTTTTACTATCGAGACCAGGTTTCTATCTGGGACACTTGCGTCTTAAGGCGTGTTAATGTCGCAGGAGAATTGAATAGTTTTTTGCACAATTCGCACTTGCTGTAAGTGATGATATCGCGGGATTTCATGCCGGAAAAGGATGCAATGTTTGTGATTCCCATGGTTCTGATCAGGTTATACAATCGGTGTGTTTCTTTTATGGTGAAAAGCTGGTCGATGGAGTGGCTGTTCAGGTTTCCAAGCAGGAAGAAATTTGTTTTTGAAAAATGGCTTCCTGCATCGCAACAGGCATACATATCAAGATCCGGGGTAAGATAAGGATTCATATCACAGCAGTTGGCCTGATAATCGGTGAGAATATTTCTGGGTTTGAACGATGCGGCACGACCGGCATAAATGACGGGTTCCGGGAAAAAGATAAGATCATGATCCCGCAAAAACTGTTCATATGGATCATCTTCTGTGGAAAAGTCTGTAACAAAAGAAATAAAATAATCCAGCCCTATCTTCTGGCAACTGTTCGCAGCATTTAATATATTGCTTTGGCTTACGTTTTTCTGATGCCATCTTGAGGTGCTCAACCTTAATTGGCAAAGTCCGTTTTCTTTTAATTTTAAAATGTGTTCATCAGAAGCCTTAGCCGTCTTTGCCCAGAAGCTGTTGGTGACCACTCTTGTATATATTCCAAGCTTGGAGCACAGTTTTATAAGTTGTATGATTTCATTGAAGAATAAAAAAGGCTCTCCTGCAGAAAAACTTATACCGCTAACACCTGCCTGGGCCATTTCAACAATAAGTTCTTCTGCCTTGTCATGATCCATTCTGTTGTGATCAAGAGGCTCTCCTGCTGCTACGCAGTGTTCACATCTGATATTACATGTCGTTGAGTATCCAAAGGCCAGTTTGCGCATATTCAATATATTCCTTGATGAAAATTTTATCGAAGCTATGGTAGCATCAAACAGCGTATGTGGTAAAGAGGTCTGCTCTTGTGGCTTGAAGGAAGTTCATTTTTCTGCTTAGGATAATTAATTTACATTTGATATGAAAACTATTACTTAATATATAACATTGTTTACCTATTTTCTTTTTATCCGATTGAGCAGGTTCTGTTTACAAATAGGTTGAATGTCCATGGTATTAGAGCCGATTCATTAATAGTTTATAAAAAAGGAGCAAGGGGTATGTAATTTGCTTATTTTAATGCCTAATGAAAATATTAAATTTAATTAAGAGTGCTAATTTCTTCACCATCAGGAGGCCGAATATGTTACAAAACTGCTGCAAATTGTTTTTATTTTTTCTCTTTAGTTCAATCATCTTTATATCCTCTGTTCACGCAGCCCCTTTTAATATTGATATGTCTTTTACAGGTTTTACAGCAGGTCAACAAACTGTGATTACGCAAGCTGAAACGTATTGGGAGAACGTTCTTACGGGTTATCAGACAGGTATTGCAATCACCAGTCTTTCTATACTGGCTGAATCAAATTATATTGATGGGGAGTATGGTACTCTTGGATATGCCAGGCCGACAGATGCGACAAAACAAGCAGGTTTTGTTTTAGCAACTGAAGGAGAGATGACGTTTGACAGTGCTGATCTGACACGACTCTATGACTCTGGCAAACTATATGATGTAATCGTTCATGAAATGGCCCATGTAATCGGGTTTGGTACGCTTTGGGTAGATAGTGAACCATACTGGAGTAATGGTCTTTATGTTGATGGTTCACATGAATATACCGGTACTGCTGCCCTGGCGGCGTATCAGGCGGAATATGATTCGCTGGCGACCTATGTGCCTGTTGAAGATGAGTATGGTAAAGGTACGGCTGATGCACATTGGGATGAAGATATCTTTGATAATGAATTGATGACCGGCTTGATTGATAATACGAATTTTATCAGTAAAACAACTTTGGCTTCTTTTGTGGACCTTGGTTATGTGCTGTTGCCAGTTCCCATTCCGAGTGCACTGTTGCTTTTAGGAACCGGGCTATTGGGTTTGATCGGGTTGAAAAGAAGACAAGTCCAATAAAGAATATAGATGATCAAATAATTCAAAGATATTAACACTCTATATCAGGCCAGAATTTTTTTAAAGCCTCTGTTTTCATAACCTCACCGTCTGCATCTATATAGACATTGGTTACGGTTGCCTCGGATATTATTTGTTTTGTCTTTTGCATAAGAATTTTTTGATGAAACGTTATGCTTTTATTGCTTATTTCCTTCACCGTTGTTTCAATGATAAGAAGATCTCCATCGGTAGCGCTTTTTTTATAGTTAATGTTGATATTAACTGCCGCATGGGTGATTTTTTCGAGTTCAAAAATATGGAGTAGATTGTTTTCTTCTGAGTATGTCCATCGCCCCTCTTCCAGAAATTCAAGATAACGGGCATTGTTCACATGTCCGAATCTATCCAGATGATAATTTCGTACTTTGATTTGAATATTTGATTTCATTATTTGTGCCTGCCTTCTTTTTATCCATCATGGTTATATACGAATCAATTTTAAGACTATGCCAATATTTTACCTGTCTCACAATACTGTTTTAATGCTTCTGAAAGAAAGGTCATTATAAATTCCAATTTTTCACCTATTTGATCTTTGGTTATCGAATTGGCCTCTTGATCTATAGCGGTGAAAACCATATGCCATGTGCAGGTTGATAGGTTATCTTCTATTTGCTCACATTTAAAGTTCAGTTGGATGACAGCTTTTTGGGAAAGGTTTAATTCAAAGAGAATGCAATGGTTTTCTGGATCATGTAGTGCTGTTACCCATGTGGTTGCAATGGGTTTATCAAAAAAAAGAAGTCCACTTTTATATTCATTGAAAATGCAATGAGTTTCATTTACACCGCTTTTGGAATAGATCAAATCATATTCCCATTCCGGGATCCATTTTAATTCTTCCACGGGGCATGCCAGTGGGAAAATTTTTTGAGGGGATGCTTTTATTGTTTTTGTTATTTTCTTTTCAACGCGCTTATTTCCCATTGCTGGTTGATACGGTTTAATCATTTTTTTTGGCATATTGCCTCCTTTTCATTTGCAAAGTTGACTTTCAAATTAATAATATGTTTTGATGATTTCAATCTAACGCAGATTTATTTGCCGGTATTGAAGATAGACGTAAATTTTTTGTGTTTTTACGAAAAAGGATATTTCTAAATAAAATTATGTTGCCATCTCATTTATCTGTATCACTTGATTTATTACACATACTTTTAAGTTATGCGGCACAATTGGGAATTGATGAGTCGACCATCCTATCCGAATGCGGCGTGGATCTTTCTGAGTATCAGGTTAATGAGGCTCGCATACCCATGCAGGTATTTCATGTTATCTGGTCTTTTATACAGAGCCGGGCGGACGACACAGATTTTGGGCTTCATTATGGAGAGTACTGCCACAGGTTATTCACCGGACATTTGCTTTTTGCCATGATGATGAATTGTGAAAATGTTGGGCAGGCAATCCAGAAAAATTTTCAATATCATAATTTGGTCATGGATATCATCTGCCCGAAAATTCGGACCCAAAGTACTTTGGCCAGTTTAACATGGGACTTTAATCATCCGGGAATCTCTCCTGAACGTCATTTTTCAGAGTCCATTCTTGCTTTGTTTATTTTAATGCTGTGTTCTTTAACCAAAGGCCAATTCAGAATAGAAGAGGTTCGCTTTGCCCATGTCTGTCGGGATAAAACAGGCGAGCATGAACGGATTTTTCAGGCACCGTTGGTGTTTGGGCATAAGCGTAATGAAATTGTATTTTTAAAATCGTACCTTGATACCCCTGTTTTGCTTGCAAACTCAATAGTTTTGGAAGGCTTGGAACTATTGGTACAAAAGGAACTACACCGAGCATATGCCTTAAATCAGGTCGCGCAAAAAGTGACTCAGGTTCTTTTTAAAGCAGTTCTCAAAGAGAGCAGTACCGATATTGCGACCATCGCCAGACATCTTGCTTTGAGTCCGCGTAACCTTCAGTTGAAATTAAAAAAGGAAAATACAACATTTCAACAACTGTTAGATAATGTGAGAAAAGAAATTGCAATTAGCTATCTTGGGGATGTAAATGCGTCGATTTGCGAAATAGCCCTGCTTTTAAATTTTGCTGATCAGAGTGCATTTCACCATGCGTTCAAACGATGGACAGGTATAACGCCCGGGCAATATCGAAAGTCTGTTTTGGTAAAATGATACAACTGATTGTTTGTTCACGCAAAAAAAACTTGAAAAAATAACAAAAATTTAATAATATTAAGATCTTGTTCTAAATATAGAGCCTATACCTGATTGAAATATAATAAGCCTATCAGATAAAAGTTTGCATTAATTAACCTTGAAGCACTGTTGTGTGCCAAAAGAGGGGTATAGTCAGATTTATATGGCCAGATAAATTTTAATATCGGTAAACTTTAATATCAGTAATTTCTGATATGAATGGAAAAAGGAGTGATTAAGCAATGAGCAACCAAGAATACAGTTTATACAGTGGCGGACTTAAGGGTGCAGAAGAGACCTTTGGTAAATGTGCCCAACAGCATGGCGTTAGTGAAATAAATTATTCATTTGAAGGGCATAAGTGTGCACGGGATAAAAACGTAACCGTGTTGAGCGATGAAGAACTCAAAAAAGGGAATATCAGTATGGAAATAGTATCTGCTCGAATGGGAAGAAGATATGCCCAGGCAGATAAGATCAGAAAAGTGTTTCAGCTTATATTTCATATGGTCAACAAAGGGTATCAGGTTTTTGCTATTGGTTGGATTCAAGACGATAAAACTGTTAAAGGCGGAACTGGATGGGGTGTTGAACTTGCTAAATTTTTCAACCGGCCGGTATCTGTTTTTGATCAGGGAACAAATAAGTGGTACGCGTGGGATGGAAAAGAATGGGCAGAAGATGAACCTTCAATCTCTCATAAAACTTTTTGCGGAACAGGCACAAGAAATCTTTCAGATGAAGGTAAAACTGCGATTGAAGAACTTTTTAACCGTTCTTTTTCATAAAAATAAGAGTAAGGAAACACTATAGTAATGATTTGTACAACAGAGATCACCCTTGCCTATGGCAAAAGGGTTTTGTTTAAAGATGTTAATATAAAATTTACCAATGAAAATTGTTATGGCCTTATTGGTGCGAACGGCGCAGGTAAATCCACTTTTTTAAAAATTCTTGCAGGGGATATTGAAGCAGACTCCGGTAATGTTTTTGTAGGGCCCAATGAGAGAATTGGTGTTCTAAGACAGGATCATTTTGCCTTTGATGAGAAAACAGTTATAAACACTGTTATCATGGGGCATAAGAAGCTTTACAGTACAATGAAGTTGCGAGATGCACTCTATGCTAAACCTGATTTTTCTGAAGCAGATGGAATCCGTTCCGGTGAGCTTGAGATCGAATTTGCGGAGATGAATGGCTATGAAGCAGAATCAGAAGCGGCTGTTCTTCTCAATAACTTAGGGGTTGCAGAAGACTTGCATGCCAAAAAAATGAAAGAGCTTGAGGGCGGGGAAAAGGTTAGGGTACTTCTTGCACAGGCGTTGTTTGGTAACCCGGATGTGCTGCTTTTAGATGAGCCTACCAATAACCTAGATATCAAATCTATAGAATGGCTGGTGCAGTTTCTGCATCGATTTAAAAATACCGTTATTGTGGTGTCACATGATCGTCATTTTATGAATGAGGTTTGTAGTCATATTGCAGATATTGATTTTAGTAAGATCTCTGTATACATGGGAAATTATGATTTCTGGTATCAGGCAAGTAAGTTGAATTTAAGACAAAAACAAAATGAAAATAAAAAAGTCACCGAGCGGGCAAATGATTTGAAAGCCTTTATCCAGCGCTTTAGCTCCAATGCCTCTAAGTCAAAACAGGCCACTTCAAGAAAAAAACTTTTAGAGAAACTTACGATTGAAGATATGCCGGTTTCATCCCGAAGATACCCATTTATAAACTTTAAGCCGGAACGGTCCTGTGGAAATATCATACTGGAAGTAGAAGGGCTTACTAAAACTATAGATGGTGAAGTCATTTTGAATAACGTGAGTTTTATCGTTAACAGTGGAGATAAGATTGCATTTTTGAGCCAGAACAATATGGCTCAAACCATTCTTTTTCAAATATTATCTGGAAGTATGGAACCGGACAGTGGAACGTTCAGATGGGGAGTTACGATTAAGCACTCCTATTTTCCCAAGGAGCATTCTAACTATTTTAATGGTGATGGGAATCTTATTGAGTGGCTTTTACAGTTTGCCCCTCCAAAAGAAGATGAGAGCTTCGCTCGGACTTTCTTAGGTCGTATGCTCTTTTCTGGCGAAGAAGCCACAAAAAAAATAAGTATGCTTTCCGGTGGGGAAAAAGTTCGCTGCATGCTTTCAAAAATGATGCTTGCAGGCGCGAATGTTCTGATGCTGGATGAGCCGACCAACCACCTTGATCTGGAATCCATAACAGCTTTAAATGACAGCCTGCAAAAATTTGAAGAAATTATTCTTTTTACGTCCCATGATTATGAGTTCACAAATACGCTGGCTACCCGAATTATTGAGATTACGCCCAGTGGTGTCATCGATCGTCTCACAACATTTGATGAATATACGGAATTTGTAAAAGCGGCCCAAACAAATTAATCCCAGACTTTTCGTACTCCAAAGACAGGGTTACTTTTTACAAGTGGAAAATCCAAGTAGCTGATAGGGTGGACACCATCCTATCAGCCCGGTTAGAATCGGTAGTATGCCGATAAGCCCCCATAGTGATTTTGGTCCTACAAAAACAAGGGATAAAATCGCAATTCCCAGAATAACACGAACAACTCTTTCAATATCATGAATGTTTTTTTTCATAACCGGTTTTCCTGTTCTTTGGGTTTGTCTTTATTTAATGGTTTTTCATAAAGATAAGTCTTTTTTCGTAATTGAAAAGAGTGTTGTGTCCAGACTATAAAGTCAGCGATGTTATTTGTCAATGAACCGGCACTGCGGGTGGTGGGTTTAATCGCTTAATGGGCCAGGCCTCGCTCCAGTTTATATGTCCAGGGCGCACCGGAGTTTTTCCATCCATTCGCAAGCCGTTTGCCGTTTTGAGAGCTTTTGGGGTTGTTGCTTTTATCCCCTTCAAAACCATCAACGATATTATACACATTTTTAAAACCAGCCTTGGCCATCAGGTTCACGGAAACTGTGCTTCTTGATCCAGATCGACACATGATAAAAATAGTGTCATTTTCGTTAAATTTCTTTTTTATATCTGTAATAAAATTTTCATTCAATGGCATGACGGGTCGCATTGTCAGGGGATTAACTCGATCTTCCAGAAAGGTCAGCGGTATATTCGCTGCCATGGGGGCATGTCCGACAAAGATATATTCTCCAGGCGTTCGGACATCCAGTATTTTTATATCCTCCGGGTTTGCCTGCCATTTTTCATAGGCTTGTTCTGCTGTGATATAAAGTTTTAAAATGGTTTGCTTGTTTTTTGGGATAGACTGATCTGAAAAAGAGGTGCAGACAAAGCCAAACAATACAAACGGAATGATTATAGACAGCCATGCTATTTTTTTCATTTTTTGCTCCTGAAAATAATTTTATTTCTTCTAATTGTAAGCTGTTAAAATATATTAGCACATCTTATTAAAAAAGTTTTGATGAAGCAAATTGATAATTTGGATGTGTTATCGGGCGGATATTATAAAAATCGATAAAAGCGCTTGGTTGCAGGAAATTTTAAGGGCCTGTTGGTAAAAGCAAGAATTTATCATCACTTTATGGCTTCAGATTTTCAATGACAGGATCAAAAGTTTTTTATTTATTGCTTGACATCATAATTTCATAGAATGTATATCGAATATTGAATGGCATTCGATAAATGAATAAGAATCTGTGCTCGTTTTTTCTTCAACTCTTTTCCCCATACCTTTTAAGCCATTCGTCAAATCAATCAAAAAGGGAGTATTATGGGAACCAAAGAGCGACGGGCCATAGAAAAACAACTCCGATTAAATCAAATTCTTGATGCTGCACGGACGCTTCTTCTTTCCCAGGGCCTTGAAAATATTTCCATCAGTAAAATTTCAAAACACGCAGAGCTTGGTGTGGGCACCATTTATTTTTACTTTAAAAATAAAGAAGAAATATTTGTTGTGCTTCAGGAGGAAGGCTTGGCTTTGTTCTATACACTTATAAAAAAAATTCATAATAAAAAGATCAAAAGTGATGAGAAACTCGAATTGATCGCAACCGCTTTTTATCAATTCAGTCAGGATCATAAAGACTATTACGATATCATTAATTATTTTTTATCCTCTTCTAAAGAATTTTTTGAGCCTGAAATAAAAAATAAGCTTGATATGTCGGGTCATAAAATATTTTCGCTAATCGAGGTGGTTATTCGTGAAGGAATGGCCAACAAGATATTTAAAGATAATACAGATGCGAAAAAGCATTCCATCCTGTTCTTTGGAGCGCTTCATGGCTTGCTGCAGCTTAAAAAACTTGAACGGACCATATTTGCAGCTGAAAATTATAAGGCCATTTATGATCATAGTATTCAGACCCTGATTGGTGGGTTTAAATAAAATAGTTTGAGGGAACTTTTGGCAAAATAGGGAGCAATTATGCATGCAGATTTAAAAGGCAAGGTCGCCCTAATTACGGGATCAGGGAAGAAATCAGGGATCGGGTACGCGATATCTGAACAGCTGGCAGCAAATGGCTGTCATATTATTATTGCCGATCTTGGCAGCAGGGAAGATTATGATTGTGATGTTGAAATCGGCTCTTCAGATGAGATGGAGCAGATAAAAGAAACCCTGGCTCAAGATTATGGTGTAGAGACGTTTTGTATAAACCTGGATGTAACAGATTCAAAGAGTGTTGCTAAAATGGCAACAGCGATAAAAGATCGTTTTGGCCGGGTGGATATATTATGTAACAACGCCGGTGCCTCATTTGGCGTGCCCAATGGGGTTCATACCTATGACGAAGGTGCCTGGATGAAAACCGTTGATGTCAATCTTCATGGTGTTTTTCGGGTGTGTCAGGCCATTGTTCCTCTAATGCAGGAAAAAGGTGGCGCTATTATTAATACCGCATCCCGGGCCGGAAAAGTCCCCCCGCTGTTTAACGGGGCTTATGCGGTATCCAAAGCCGGTGTGATCATGATGACGAAAGTTATGGCAAAAGAATTGGCTGGCCTGAAAATCAAGGTCAATGCCGTGTGTCCGGGACAAATCATGACCGATCTGGAAAAATGGCGATTTGGCCTGGAGGCCCAGTTTTTTAACTCCACTGTTGAGCAAAGAGAACAGGAAATGTGCGCCACCATTCCCATGGGAAGAATTGGAACACCCAAAGAAGTGGCAGATCTTGTGGTTTATCTGGCTTCTGACCAGTCATCTTATATCACGGGTCAGGCACTCAATGTCTGTGGTGGGCAATTAATGGAAGTATAAATTTTAACGCTATTTTATAACCTAGGTTTAATCAATTAGGAGGATCATCATATGGAAACCATCACCGGAGCACAGCTTGTCGCACAGGCACTAATTGAAAGAAAAATACCCTATATCTTTTCGTTAAGCGGCGGACATATCACCCCGATTTATCAGTATCTGGAGGGATCTGATGTAAAGATATATGACACCCGTCATGAGCAGTCCGCAGTTTTTATGGCCGAGGCCTGGGGAAAACTGACCCGTACAGCGGGGGTTGCCATGGTAACCGCCGGCCCAGGATTTACCAATTCTCTAACCGGGGTGGCCAGTGCACACTTTTCCAATACCCCTCTGGTACTGATTGCCGGTTGTGTGGGAATGGATAATAAGGAACGCTTGGATCTTCAGGATATGCCCCAGGAAGCGGTGATCAAACCCATGGTGAAAAAGACCTTGGTTTGTCAAAAGGCCGAACGGGTGAATGAATATGTGGATATGGCATTCAGAATTGCCCAGTCCGGGCGTCCCGGTCCAGTTTATTTAGAATTTCCCATTGATGTTTTGAATATGCCCGTGGATAAGGCAGCAGTCCGATCTGTGAATACGCAGGTGGTTTCTCATCCGGCAGATCCGGACAAAGCTGCCGCTGCAATGGAAATGATTCAACAGGCGAAAAATCCCATTATTATTGCCGGAACCGGCGCATGGCAATCCCATGCGGAATCTGAACTGAAAACCTTCATAGAAAATACCGGAATCCCTTTGTTTACGTCTCTTTCCGGCAGGGGCATTGTATCGGATAACCATGATGGTTGTTTTGAAGGGGCCATTGCCGTTCGTCCGGGGGCCGGGTTTGCTGCTTATTTTGAAACAGATCTGATTATTATTCTGGGTACCCGGCTTTCCTTATATTATCTGTTTGGCGAGATTTTTAATCCTGCGGCAAAAATGATCCAGGTGGATATTGAGCCTGAAGAGATTGGCCGGAACAGGACCGTGGATCTGCCGGTTTTAAGTGATGTGAAAGGGTTCTTGAATGAATGTAATAAGGTGATCTCCGGCAAAAACCTCAAAGATGAGCTGACGGCTCAATTTTCAGACTGGATGAAAAAGATCAGACAGGCCCACGTGGACGGAAAAGCCACAGGTATTAATGATTGGGAATCAAATAATGTGCCGATTCATCCGATGCGTCTGGCAAAGGAGATTGACCAGTTCATGAACCGGGAGGATGATGTGATGGTAGCGGATGGCGGAGATACCACCACCTGGATAGGGATGACCCGGACCTTGGTGAAGGCCGGAAGATATCTGGATTATGGGATTTTTGGCTCCCTTGCCGTGGGGTTGCCCTATGCCAATGCAGCCAAGCTTCTTTATCCGAAAAGCCGGGTGGTGCTGATGACCGGGGATGGATCAGTGGGGTTTAATTTCATGGAATTTGAAACTGCGATCCGTAAAAACATGCCCATTGTGGTGGTGATTTCAAATGATCTGGGTTGGGGGATGATCCGACATAGCCAGGAGATCCGGATTGGTCATGCCATAGAGACCGGTACATTTATCGGTAAAGTGGATTATCATAAAATGGTGGAAGCCATTGGCGGAAAAGGTTTTTTTGTTGAAAAGCCCGAGGATATACGCCCTGCACTTGAGGCAGCTTTTGCATCGAATCAGGTTTGCTGCATCAATGTGATGACAGATCCGACAACCGTAAGTCCGGCCAGTACGATGTTGGCCGACGTGGGGGCGTATAAGGCTTAGAAAATATAGGGATGAAATATAGTAATATTTAGTTAAACATAGGAGGGTAAATTATGGATGCCGCCGTGATGGATGCAGCAGTGATTGATCAGGTTCGCCTCAATTTTAACCCCACAGGGATCGCCGTTATTAATGCCGCCATTGGACTGATGATGCTGGGTGTGGCCCTTGAGTTGAAGATTGAAGATTTCAAACGGATTTGTGTGAGTCCGAAAGCCCCTTTGATAGGGCTGGTATCTCAATTTGTTCTCCTGCCAGCCTTTACCTTTCTTTTAATTATGATTATTCGCCCTCACCCCTCCATTGCTTTGGGGATGATTCTTGTGGCCGCTTGTCCCGGGGGGAATCTGTCCAATATCATGACGTATCTGGCTAAGGGCAATACGGCTGTGTCTATTAGTATGACAGCGGTCTCAACGTTGGCAGCCATTATTATGACCCCATTTAATATTTCTTTGTGGGGAAGCATGAATGCGGACACTGCCCAGATTTTGAAAGAAGTCAGTTTAAATCCCATGGATGTTTTTATAACGGTATTTTTTATTCTTGGTGTTCCATTGATTATTGGAATGACCATGGGACATTATATGCCGATTTGCTCAAAAAAAGTACAAAAACCGTTTAAAATTTTCTCCCTGGTTTTTTTCATTATCATTGTGGCAGGTGCTCTTGCGGCAAACTGGCACTATTTTTTGACTTATGTAGGGATCGTTATTTTTGCTGTTCTTCTTCACAATGCTCTTGCCTTAAATACAGGGTACTGGTTTGGCAAACTGGCAAAGCTGCCGGAAAGGGACTGCCGGGCGGTGAGTATTGAGGTGGGTATCCAGAATTCAGCCCTGGGTCTGGTTTTGGTATTTAATTTTTTTGACGGGCTGGGAGGGATGGCGATTCTCGTAGCCTGGTGGGGAATCTGGCATATTATTGCAGGGCTGATTACTGCATTTATTTTTACCAGAAGAGCGCTTCCACAAGAGGAAGAAATCCATGAGCAAAGCAGAATTTAAAAATAAGGTAGTGGTCGTTACAGGAGGGGCCAGTGGCATTGGGCTTGCCACCTGCTGTGAATTTGCAGGTTTTGGGGCAAAAGTCGTCATGATGGATATGGACCCTGTTGCACTTGAAGCTGTTCAAAAAGAATTCATGGACAAAAAATGGACTATTCTTACCCTGCTGTGTGATGTCACATCTCAAGAAGCATGCGATAAAGCGATCTTGGAAGCGATCGACCAATTTGGTGGCATTGATATCTTGTTTAACAATGCCGGTATCACCCAAAGGGGTTTGTTCAAAGATACCGATATTGGTGTGTTTGAAAAAGTCATGGCCGTTAATTTTTTTGGGTCTTTGTATTGCACAAAAGCAGCGTTATCTTCTTTGATTCAAAGAAAAGGAACCATTATTGTCAATGAATCCGTGGCTGGGGTAGCGCCATTGCTTGGCAGAACCGGTTACAGTGCTAGCAAACATGCGTTGCACGGTCTTTTTACGTCCCTTCGTTGTGAGATGCGATCCTGTGGTGTGCATGTAATGATTGTCTGCCCAGGGTTTATTCAAACCAATCTTCAAAAGCGGGCGTTGGGTGCGGATGGTAAAATAGCCACCCATGAACAGACAAAGATCGGATCAGAAGACACCGCAGAAAATGTGGCTCAGCAGATTGTAAATGGTGTGATTCAGAGAAAAGCGAATTTGGTATTAACGGTGATGGGAAAGCTTGGGTACTATATTCACCGTTTATCACCGGTTTTATATGAGAAAATAATGACCCGCCAGTTTAGAAAAGAATTGTCTTAAAAAAGAATTATTATAAAACATATTTGATGGAGGAAAATATTATGGCCAGATTAAAAATGACACCCAGTGAAGCTCTTGTGGAAACATTGGTTGCAGAAGGGGTGGATACGATTTTTGGAATTGTTGGATCAGCCTATATGGATGCTTTGGATTTATTTCCTGCAGCAGGTATTCGCTTTGTGCCGGTGGCCCATGAACAGGCCGCCTGTCATGCAGCAGATGGCCTTGCCAGGGTT
Source organism: Desulfobacula sp. (assembly GCA_033852015.1). GTDB lineage: Bacteria > Desulfobacterota > Desulfobacteria > Desulfobacterales > Desulfobacteraceae > Desulfobacula. The sequence continues at coordinate 1,264 of JAWSVH010000022.1, read as the reverse complement.
ACGGGCAGGCCCCAGGCCTGTATTGCTCAGAACGGACCGGGAGCCGCTAATTTTGTGTCTGCGCTGACGGCAGCGTATTGGGCACATTCTCCAGTGGTGGCCATCGCACCGGAAACCGGTTCCATGGGAATTGGCACGGGTGGTTTTCAGGAGCTGGACCAGATGGCCATGTTTGAAAAGCAGACGGTTTACCAGGTTCGGGTGAATCGTCCGGAGCGGATGGCAGAGTTTGCCCGGAGGTGTTTTTATATGGCCAAACTTGAAAATGGCCCCACCCATTTGAATATTCCCAGGGATTATTTTTACGGGGTGTGTGAAGATGAGATCTATACCACCATGGAGATTTCTGTGGGAAGTGGCTCAAAAGCTGCTCTGGATGCTGCTGCAAAATTGCTGGCTGGTGCTAAATATCCGGTGATACTTTCCGGTGGGGGTGTCAGTCAGGCGGATGGTATTAAGGAAGTGGCAGCATTGGCGGAGTACCTGAGTGCGCCTGTGGTCAATTCTTATTTGCACAATGATACGTTCCCGGCAGACCATCCCCTTACCTGTGGTCCCATTGGATATTGTGGATCAAAAGCGGCCATGCGAACGATCAAAAAAGCAGATGTGGTTTTGGCGCTGGGTAGTCGTTTAGGGCCTTTTGGAACATTACCGCAATATGATATGGCCTATTGGCCGGAAAATGCTAAAATTATTCAAGTGGATGTTAATCCAAAAGTTCTGGGACTTTCCAAGCGGGTGGATGTGGCCAGTCAGGCCGATGCAAAAGTATATGCCGATGATTTGCTGTCTGCTATAAAAAACCTTGATCCGGCACGTGAGCCCCATATCGGGCGTTTGGCAGATGTCAAAAATGAAAATAATGAATGGAATACCGAACTTGACGAATGGTCATCTTCAAAAAATAAATTAATGCATCCCCGTCGTTTTTTAAAAGAGCTGACAAAAGCCATGCCCAAGGGGTCGATTGTGGCCACGGATATTGGTAACAACTCATCTATGTGTAATGCATATCTCAAATTTAATGATGTCCGGCAGCATATTTCGGCACTGAGCTGGGGAAACTGCGGGTTTGCCTATGGCGCAGCCATGGGGGCAAAGCTTGGAAAACCGGATGCCCCGGTCTTCGCCTTTCAGGGAGATGGTGCATATGGCATCAGCGGTATTGCAGAGGTCATGACAGCGGTGCGTGAGAATATCCCGGTGATTGCCATTGTTGCCAATAACTTTGAGTGGGGAGCGGAAAAGAAAAATCAGATCG
>JAWSVH010000147.1:0-14562 GCA_033852015.1 Desulfobacula sp. | reverse complement strand
CCGCCATTACGGGTCATATTAAAGTTGGGAATAATTCAATTATTGGCCCCTGTGCAGGTGTTATTTCAGATGTCCCTGAAAATGAGATTGTTTCAGGAATACCTCATATGCCACACCGCAAATGGCTAAAAATGAATTCAATTTCAGCTCGGCTACCAGATATGCGAAAAAAAATTTTTTCTATAGAAAAAAGATTAAAAAATATAGAACATCAGAACAAACGAACGGAGTAAAAAATGATTCACCCTACGGCAATTATAGATCCGTCTGCACAGATCGATGAAAATGTAACCATCGGTCCATTTAGTATCGTCAAGTCCGATGTGCAAATCGGAGCCGGTACCACCATTGGCCCATACACTATCATTGATAAATATGTTACCATTGAAGAAAACTGCCAAATTTTCCAATATGCCTCCATAGGAGGTGCCCCACAAGACCTAAAATTTCATGGTGAAAAAACCACTTTAAAAATCGGAGCTGGTACAATTATTCGTGAATTTGTTACCATTAATCGAGGAACAGAGTCCGGTGGCGGTATAACTGAAGTCGGAGCGCAAAACTACCTGATGGCTTATACTCATATTGCCCATGATTGTAAAACTGGCAAACAGGTCATTCTTGCCAACAACTCAACACTTGCCGGTCATATCATCATCGGAGATAATGTTACAGTGGGAGGACTTGTTGCCATTCATCAATTTGTACAGGTAGGGGATTTTGCTTATATTGGTGGAAAATCTGCTGTTACTAAAGATATACCACCATATGTGATTGCTTCTGGAGACCGTGCAACTCTTCATGGTTTAAACAATGTGGGACTTAAAAGAAATCAATTCTCAGCTTCAACCTTAAAAGAGTTAAAAAAAACATATCGTATCTTTTTTCGCATAGGCTTAACTGTAAAACAGGCATCTGAAAGGGTTAAAGCTGAAGTAGAGCAAACCCCTGAGGTGATGAACTTTATTAATTTTATTATTAATTCTAATAGAGGAATTACAAGATAAATATAATGAACATTGGACTTATAGCTGGAGGAGGGCAGTTTCCGCTTCTTTTTTCAAAAAAAGCAGCAAAACAAGGATATAACGTCTTTGCTGTCGGATTTAAGTCTGAAACCGACCCAAGTTTATCAAAAGCTGTCGAAGAGTTAAAATGGCTATATGTTGGTCAAATATCAAAACTAATTAAATATTTTAAAAAACAAAACATTACCCAGGCAGTTATGCTGGGCAGTATGAATAAAACACAAATATTTAAAGATATACGACCTGATTTCAAAGCTCTTGCTTTTATCGCCAAAAATTTAATTACCCATGATGATTCAGTATTAAGATCTTTATCGGATTTATTGTTAAGTCATGGAATCGAAATCATGCCTTCTACATTTTTACTTCCTGAACTTATCAGTCCGCAAGGGTTATGGACAAAACGAAAACCAGATAAAGCTCAAATGAAAGATATTTACCAAGGATGGAAAATAACAAGACAAATAGGAAAACTTGATATCGGACAATGTATTATCATCAGCGATGGTAGTGTTCTTGCTGTTGAAGCCATTGATGGAACAGATGCCACTATTTTACGGGGCGGCAAGTTAGCTGGTAAAAATGGAGCTGTTGTAATTAAGCTTTGCAAACCCAATCAGGATCTCAGATTCGACTTACCTTCCTGTGGAATTCAAACCATAGAAACCATGAATGATGCTGGGATCAAAGTGCTTGTAGTAGAGGCAAATAAATCCCTTACCTTTGATAGGGAAGAAATGATTACCCTGGCTGATAAATACAACATCACCATCATGGGTTATACCGACGACGATATAACATGAATCTACCAGTAAAATTAAAACATGTCATGATTCTCACAGGAGAGCTTTCAGGAGATTTTCATGCTGCACGTCTTGTCGATAACATCCGACATCTAAATCCTCAGATTTATTTTTCAGGAATAGGCGGCCCCAATCTACAACACCAGAAAGTCGATTTATTTTTCGATATTAACCAGTTGTCTGCCATGGGAGTTACTGAAGTATTGATGCAATTTGGATCAATCAAACATGCCTATAACTTGTATAGACAAAAACTTAAAACTCAACCACCGGATCTGCTCATTCTTGTTGATTATCCTGGCTTTAATTTAAAAGCTGCTCAATTTGCTAAAGAACATTATAATACAAAAATTTTATATTACATTACACCCAAAGTCTGGGCATGGAAAAAATCTCGTCTTAAACAAATCAAAAAATACGTAGACCATGCAGCTCTGATCCTTCCTTTTGAAGAAAAAATTTTTAAAACTGCTAAAATTCCTTCAACCTACGTGGGAAACCCGCTTATAGACGAGTATCCCGAATATATTTCAAAACCCTTTCTTTATTCAAAAAACGCTTTGCTTTCGGAAAAAAAGGAATTTACCATCGGACTTCTTCCTGGGTCACGAAAAGCAGAAATTAACAATCTTTTAAACATCATGATCCAGACAGGTGAACAGATATCTCAAAAATTTGAAAAAATTCAGTTTCTAATTTCAAAATCAGACACCATCAGTAAAGAACATATTCAACGCTTTATAAATCCTAATATTAATCAAAAAGCATTTAAGATTTACCAAGGTCCTGTCAAAGATATCTTTTCACAATCTGATTTGATTATTGCGGCTTCCGGGACTGTTATTCTTGAGGCTGCTTTATGTTGCGTACCAACAATCCTGATATACAAAGTGTCTCCTATATCCTATAAAATTATTAAGTTTTTTGTTAAACTCAAATATGTTGGCCTGCCCAATTTAATTGTTAACAAAGAAGTTATTCCTGAGTTTTTACAAAACGATGCTACAGTAAAAAAAATATCAAACAAAGCCATAGAAATGCTCAATGATCTGCCTTACTTTCAAAGTCAATTACAAATGGTTAGAAATTTTCTTGGCAAAAAAGGTGCATCCATGCGTACCGCTATAATTGCTATCAACCTTCTCAGGAATGATTGATAGCGATATTAGGTTTGACAAAACTGTATAAATATTATTATTCTAATGCGTTGTACAATTTGTTTTTTATACATTAATACAAGGATTCAATCTAACTTTGTTGACATTTGAACTGATTTTGCTCGTTATCTGTCTTTTTTTATCAGGCTTTTTTTCATCTTCTGAGACAGCACTTTTTTCAATTTCTAAAATCAAGGCATTTCATATTGCTAAAGATGGATCTAAAACCGGTGAATTAATACTTAAAATGAAAGAGGATTCTCACACGCTTTTAACCACAATCCTTATTGGTAATAATCTGGTTAATATAAGTGCCTCAGCGATTGCCACCTCTATTGCAATCTTATATTTTCAGTCAAATGCAGTGGGAATTGCTACAGGGATTATGACTTTGCTTATTTTAATCTTTGGTGAAATTTTCCCAAAATCTTTTGCCAACCACAACAGTGTTCTTGTCTCCAGATTTGTAATTTATCCGCTATATGGTCTATCGAAATTGCTCTTTCCTTTAATATATCTATTGAATTTTATTCCTAAACTTCACGGCACCATAGACAATTCAAGCGAAACCGTTACTGAAGATGAACTGATGACCATGGTAGAAGTGGTGGAGGGTGAAGGAGAAATCAAAGAGGAAGAAAGAGAATTTATTACCAATATTTTCGAATTTGATGATACTTCCTGCTCAGAAATAATGACGCCGCGAGCCGATATGTTCACCATTGACGCCGCTCAAGAGATGGATATCGAAGAAATTTTAAAAACCGGTTACTCCAGAATTCCTGTTATTGAAGATAGCATTGATAATATTATTGGAATCTTACATGTTAAAGATCTGTTTACCAGTTTTCAAAAAGCATGTACCCAAGATGATACTCCAAACGATCTTGATGTCAAACACATCATGAAAAAACCTTTTTTCATACCAGAATCCCAAAAATTAGACTCCTTATTACAAAATTTCAAGCAGAAAAAAAATCATATTGCTGTGGTCGTAGACGAACATGGAGGGGTTTCTGGAATTGTGACATTAGAAGATGTTGTTGAAGAAATCATAGGGGAAATCACGGATGAAACGGATCAGATGACACCTGATATTGTCCGGCTTAAAGGGAATAAGTGGCTGGTTTCCGGAAAAATAGATATTGATGATTTAAACAAACAAATCCAGATTGAAATACCCGAATCCACGACATATGACACATTTTCCGGATTTTTTTTAGAACAGATTGGCCGTATCCCAAAACCTGGGGAATCCATTATTTTTGATAAATGGACCGCTATGGTCAAAGATATGGATGGAAACCGAATACAAAGTTTTATTCTTAAAAAAGAAACCTCCTGACATAATCGATATTACAATCAATATCACGTCAGATATAAAACTATTAACAAAATTTTTATAAAAATAAGTGAAGAATAATGATCCAAGAAAACAATCCTAAAGATTTAAACCCGCTTAGAGATCAAATTGACGCGATAGATTCCCAAATTTTAAACCTGATTAACCAACGGCTTGAAATTGGTAAAAAAGTAGGGGAAATTAAAAAAGAAACCGGTGGACAAATCCTGGACAAAAACCGTGAAAGGGAAGTATTTAAAAAATTATCATCAATCAATAAAGGACCCGCCGGTATTGATTTGATTCGCTATATTTTTAATGTCATTATTCATGCGACTCGTGAAATTCAAAAACCAAAAACAATTTCTTTTTTAGGCCCTGAGGCCAGTTATACACAGATGGCAGCACTGTCACATTTCAAACATTCAGGCCAATTTATCGAACAGCCAAATTTATATGATGTCTTTCGGGAAGTTGAAAAAAAAGCAAGTCACTTTGGTGTTGTTCCAGTTGAAAACTCAATTGAAGGCGCGGTAAATCATACCCTGGATTTATTTGCGGATTTTGATTTAAATATTTGTGCCGAACACTATGAACCTGTCTCCCACGCACTGCTTTCCATTACTGGAAATCCTGCAGATATCAAAAAGATATACTCCCATCCCCAAGCTTTAGCTCAATGCAGAAGTTGGATAAAAAAGAAATTTTCTCATGTCGATCTCATCGAGACCAGTAGCACTTCGAAAGCCGCGGTTTTAGCATCCCAGGATAAGACTATTGGTGCTATAGCTTCTAAACAGGCTGCATATATTTATGAACTTCAAACGGTAGAATCCAAAATCGAAGACCATTCAGGCAATATTACCCGATTTCTTATTATCGGAAAAGATATGCCCAAACCTACTGGAAAAGATAAAACCTCTATTATGTTCGCCACAACACATGTACCAGGCGCATTATTTAAGGCACTTGAACCTGTGGACAAAGCCGGAATGAACATGCTTAAACTTGAATCCAGACCCACACGGGATCAAAATTGGAGTTATTATTTTTTTCTGGATATTGAAGGACATCATTTGGACAAAAAAGTAGCCCAAACCATCAAAGAAATTAAAAAGTTTTCTTTATCTTTGAAAATACTTGGGTCTTATCCCGTCTTTTCAAAAAGTTATACGGAGAAGAATAGTTGAAACCAATCAAACCAAAAAAAATAAAGAGCCAGAGTGTTGTCGTACCCGGTTCAAAAAGTATTTCTCATCGAATGATGATTTGTGCTTCTTTGTCCGAGGGGACTTCAAATATTGAAAATCTGCTGTACAGCGATGATATCTCACTGACCATTGGTGCACTTAAAAATATGGGAGCGGATATTGTTAATCTTACGGATAATACTTACAAAGTAACCGGTTTTAATGGCCATCCTAAACCATATGCTAACGATATTTATCTGGGTAATTCAGGAACATCCATGCGCCTTTTAACGGGCATTGCAGCATTGGGAAGCTCACCGTACACACTTACCGGAGATCCACGAATGTGTGAACGTCCCATGAAAGAACTTTTAGATGCCTTAAACATGATGGGAGTCAAAGCCACATCAAAAAGTTCGGAAGGTACTCCTCCCGTTACTATTACAGGTAAAAGCCGTTTGGGAGGACCTGTTAAAATCGACTGCTCTAAAAGCAGCCAGTATCTGTCTGCATTATTGATGGTGGGTGCAATGATGGAAAATGGACTTGATATCTCTTTATACGGCCCTCCTGTCTCCTCTCCCTATATTGACCTTACCTTAGATATCATGAAAAAATTCAAGGTCCAAGCCCACCAGGTTGATACAACCCACTACCGGGTTGAAGCAGACCAAAAATACGAACCTGGGAACTTTTTCGTAGAACCAGATTTGTCCAATGCCGGATATTTTTGGGCCATTGGTGCGATTACAGAACAAATGATTTTTGTTAATAATATCAGTAAAGATTCACTGCAAGGTGATCTGAAGCAAATCGAAATACTGGAAAAAATGGGCTGTAAAATACAAGTCAATGATAATCAAATTGGGGTTTGCGGAACTGATTTAAATGGTATTAATGTGGATATGGGTGACACCCCGGATGCTGTTCCTGCCATTGCGGTTGTGGCAAGTTTTGCAAAAGGGACAACAAAAATAACCAATATCCATCATTTAAGAGAAAAAGAGTGCGACAGAATTGATGCCGTTTCATCTCAACTAACCAAAATGGGTATTCAAGTTGAACAAGGAGATGATTATCTTTGCGTCACCGGCGGACCTCATCATGCAGCCAGGATTGAAACCTTTAATGATCATAGAATTGCCATGGCCTTTTCAATACCCGGCCTGATCATTCCCGGGATGGAAATTGAAAATGAATCCTGTGTTGAAAAATCATTCCCCAATTACTGGCAAATTTTTGATTCATTATAAATAGGAGACTGATTTAATGTCCGGTAGCACCTTTGGAAAAGCATTTAATATATCAACGTTTGGTGAATCTCATGGGAAAGGTCTTGGTGTCATTATCCAGGGCTGCCCCCCTGGACTTTTCCTCGACGAAACTGTCCTTCAAAAAGCTCTTGATAAAAGAAAACCAGGGCAGGGGATTGCTGGAACAAAACGAAAAGAACCCGATCATCCGATTATAATCTCCGGTCTGTTTGAGAACAAAACTACGGGTACACCCATTATGATTTTGATTGAAAACAAAGATGCCAAATCCAGATCCTATGATGATATAAAATCACTTCTCAGGCCTGGGCACGGAGACTTCTCCTATCAGGCAAAATACGGGGTTCGGGATTACAGAGGAGGAGGAAGGGCTTCTGCCAGAGAAACCGCTGCCAGAGTTGCAGCAGGAGCCGTTGCTCAATTGGTTCTTGACCCGTTTAATATTCATATCCAAAGTTTCACCCTTGAGCTCGGGGGTATCCGAGCAAACGATATTAAAGATATATCTTTTAAAGAAAAGAACGCTTTGCAGTGCCCGGATCCCAAAGCATTCACCCAAATGGAAGAAAAAATAAAAATTGTTAAAGAACAAGGGGATTCTTTAGGCGGTATCGTTCAAATTGTCGCGACAGGCGTTCCGGCTGGCATTGGTGATCCTGTCTTTGATAAGTTAGATGCCGATATTGCCAAAGCACTGATGAGCATCGGTGCTGTCAAAGCTGTTGAAATTGGTGCAGGAATTGAGGCCGCTCAGATGACCGGATTTGAAAATAATGATCAAATTTCACCCCAGGGATTTGAAACCAATCATTCAGGTGGAATTCTGGCTGGTATTTCAAATGGAGATGACATTATTGCCAGAATCCATATCAAACCGATCCCCTCTATTTCAAAACAGCAGAACACCATTGATACAAACGGAGAACCGGCTGTGATATCAACACAGGGTCGCCACGATATCAGTGCCATTCCAAGAATAAACAAGGTCTGCGAATCCATGATAGCACTCGTACTTGCAGACCATGTTTTGCGCCAGAAAGCTTTAAAATAGCTTTATTATTTTTTTACAATATCAGCGGTTAATCTGTCGGCGAGCTCTGTGGACTGAGCCATGGCGTCATTAATCTTAAACAATTGAATTTTCAATGTTTTTAAGGAACTTACCGTAGCTGAAATTTTTTCTGTTCCCGAAAGAAGATTTGCTATATTTGTTGCCTTCTTAGAAAAAACATTTAAACGATCACTGAAACTTGAAATTTCCAAAGCCCATTTATCTCTTTCTTCTCTGGATAATTCAATATTTGCATTATCGGTTCCGTTAATGAGCTGATCAATCTGATAATCTTTTGGGTTTGCAATGATTTCGTACATATGATTCTCCTTTTTGAAAAACATTGACGTCATGTAAGAAATTACGATACCTGAGAGTATTGAAACAAAAGAGCTAAGTCAAGAAAGAGAATCCAAAACATTATATGTTCAGCAACAATTCCAAGCAACGGCCGCCGTATTGATGCACTGATTTAACTCTTCGATACAGTAATATTTGTAATATCAGGTGAGGGTTAGTTCACTTTTTAGCATCATTTTTTTGTTAACAAAAATGGCGACAAATCACCACGGGTATAAAGAATATTAAGCACTGAAAAATAAAAAGTATATTTAGCGTCTAAAATCCGCCTCTGGGCAGAAACAAGCAGTGTATTTGCGTCCATCATATCAATACTATCTGCTATACCGTATTTAAACTGCATCTGCACAGCTTTAAAATTTTCCTGGGAGGATTTGAGTTCATCCTCAAGGTTTACCAGAGTGCTTTTAGCAGCCGTGTAATCCCTGTATGAATTCTCGGAATCTAAGATAATTGATTTTTTCTGTAGAACCAGTGCATTTTTAGCTTTTCGAAAATCTGCTTTAGCCTGGCGAATCTGTGCTCGTCTGAGCCCTCCGTCGAATAGGGTAAAGACAAGTTCTCCTGTGAAATACATATCTTCATTATCCGTTTTGACATCTCGGATCACAGACTCATATGAGATCTCCGTTTCTTTATATCCCACCTCTAGGGAAACGCTAGGCCAATAGTCACTTTTTTCAAATGAAATTGTTTTTTGAGCAATTTCAAGGTTTTTCTTTGCTTCCTTTACCTCACTTCGATTAATAAGGGCATAGTCCTGTATTTCTAAAAGCGTGGCTCGATAATTTTCAATACCCTCTATATCCCCTTTTTTAAGCTCAAATCCATCTTCGATATTTACAAGATTGTGCAGCGCTGCTTTAGCTTTTAGCTCCCTGTTTTGGGCAATTACCAAAGCTGTTAAGGATTTTGACAATTCAGCCTGGGCTCTATATAAATCAGTTTTTGTAACATTACCCACATTTAATTTTTCCTGGACTGCTTCCTTATGAATTTTAAGACGTTTCACATCTGACTGAGATATTTCAAGTAGCCGCTGTGAACTTAAAATATTGTAATACGCCTTTGCCACTTGTAATAAATATTGGGATCGAATGCTTGTTAAAGAGAATTCTTTTCCTTCTATACTTTTTTTAGTGACATTTAAAGCAATTAATTCTTTCCCGTTAAGGGTAAACGACTGTGTTAATTTGCCTCCCCATGTTAGGGAGTTCGGCGCTAAATAATCCTCGTGTTTATATTCGGTCATGCTTCCATAGAGTGTAGCTCTGGGAACTAAAACAGATAAAGCACGGGACTTGTCTTGTTGGGCGATATATAGATCATCTTGAGCAATCTTAATTGTTTCACTATGAGTATTGGCCAATTGTGATAAATCAAAAAGAGAGTAAACAGTTCCGCAATCCGCAGATTTGGCAGATAGAAAAACAAAAAGTGCGATCACAAACAAACGACAAGATATTTTATTCATTTAGAGCCTCATTTTTTTGAATTCGAAATTTTTATTTTACAATATTATCATTTAGCGATAATCGTCAAGCATACAACACCTTAAAATAAACTTTTTACACCTAATAACCATTCAATCAATTTTAGGATAACCATAAAAGAACAAAATCTTTTTATGGTCTTTTTACCGTATGGATAGATAAATATCCTATTTTGTGTTATTAAGCACCCAAAATAATGTAACGAATTGTAATAATATAAGGAGATTGAGATGGCATCCATACCCAAAACCCAATTTGATGATCTTTCGCTGGTTCGACAAGGGAAGGTTAGAGATATTTTCGATACGGGCGACGCTCTTTTAATGGTTACCACAGACCGGCTTTCTGCTTTTGATGTTGTTCTTCCAGACGTGATTCCAGATAAGGGTAAAGTCTTAAATCAAATTTCAGTTTTCTGGTTCAAACAGATGGAAAGTATCGTTAAAAATCATATCATAACCACTGATGTTAATTCTTATCCTGAAGATTTTAAAAAATATTCAAAGGCATTGAATAAAAGAAGCATGCTGGTAAAAAAAGCTGAACCCATGCCGGTTGAATGTATTGTAAGAGGCTATATCACAGGTTCAGGGTGGAGTTCATATCTAAAAGATGGACATGTATGTGGTATACAATTACCCAAAGGTCTTAAAGAATCCGATAAACTTGAACAACCGTTATTCACGCCATCTACAAAAGCAGAAGTCGGCGATCATGATATCAATATCAGCTTTGAAGAAACCATTAAACTGATTGGCGAAGAAAAAGCCAATGAACTTAAAAACCTCAGCATAGAACTTTATAATAAAGGGGCTCAATACGCCCTATCAAAAGGCATTATCATTGCAGACACTAAGTTTGAATTTGGTCTCCTGGATGGAAAAATTATTCTGATAGATGAAATATTGACCCCGGATTCATCCAGATTCTGGCCGGCCAATGATTATGAACCTGGAAGAGGACAAAACTCTTTTGACAAACAATTCGTCCGGGACTGGTTGGTTGATTCCGGATGGAACAAAAAAAGCCCGGGACCCAAACTGCCACAGGAAGTTATAGACCGAACGTCCAACACCTATAAAGACATTTATGAACGACTCACCGGCGAGAATATTTAACCGGTGAGAATGCCAAATAATCTCTTTAGAGATAATATCCTTAATATAGATATAAAAGATATTAACCTGGCGGATGAGCGGTATAAAGTATCATTGTCAAAAACCGATATTACAACGCTTGCAAATTCCATAAATCACACCGGTCTGCTGTATCCCTCCATACTCAGGCCGGCGGATAATAATACCTATATCATTGTCTCTGGTTTCAACCGGGTAAGCGCTTTGATTAAAAATGACATCCCTAACACTTTGGCTATTACCCTTTCGCCCAACACATCGGAACTGGACTGTTATAAAAAGGCTATTGCAGCTTATGCATCTAAACATGCCTTAACTCATGCAGAACTGATTGTTTGCCTAAAACACTTAAAATCATTTTGTGATGAACAGACAATTTCAGATATGTCACTGGCTATTTTTAATACCCAGCTCAATATCCGTTTCATAAAAGATCTTTTATGCATTGCTGATATGCCAGAACCTGCGCTTGACCTTATTCACAATGCAAATATGTCTATTAAGTCTGCCAAACGTATTACCGGTTTTTCTATTCAAGCTTCAGCTATGTTTTTAAATGTATTTTCTAAGATAAAAGCATCTTCGAGCAAACAGCTTGAAATTATAACATATGTTTTTGAGATATCTGCCAGAGATGGCATCAAGCCCGAAACAGTATTAAATGATCAAAATATCCAAAGTATTTTATCAAATACCGATACCCCGGCTGGAGTTAAAGCCAACGAAATCCGAACTTTTTTATATGAAAAACGCTTTCCCTCTTTATTTAGTACCCGACAAAAAGTTAAAGAACAGATTAAGGCGCTTAAACTTGGTAATACCATAAAACTCACTCCACCTGAAAACTTTGAAGGTCCGAACTATACCCTGTCGTTTACTGCAAAAAATCACAAAGAATTCCAAAGTAATATTCAGAAGTTAAATTCTATAAGCCAAAATGACCGCCTAAAACAGATTTTTACACCATGAAAATTGATACACTTTTCATTGATGCTGACATCCCGATCAACGATGAAGTTCAATATATTATTTCAAAATTAGGTATCCCCCCGATTCAAGTTAAAGAAAGCCAGTTTGTATATGCACATATTAATGATGCCCACGATCCAATTTTAAAAGCAAAAAAAACACTATATATTACAACAAATAGAGGTGCTATCATCAAAGAGTGCCCTGGCACCAGTGAATATACCTGCTGTGATTATACCATTTTGCATACCGGAACTTTTTGCACGATGGATTGTTCATATTGTATCTTACAGGCATATTTCCATCCTCCGGTATTGCAATATTTTGCAGGATTGGATCTTCTTGGCTCCTCATTAAAAAAAAGATTCGAACAAGATAAAATCTTTAGAATTGGTACAGGTGAATATACAGATTCACTCATCTGGGAAAAAATCAGTCTCATGCCTAAATTTTTGGTTGAAACTTTTGCCGAACAAAACAATTGTGTTTTAGAACTCAAAACCAAAACCACCAATATTGATTCTCTTCTTCCCCTGGAACACAATGGAAAAACCATTCTTTCCTGGTCCGTGAATACTCCAAAAGTTATTAACTCTGAAGAAAAGGGGACAGCTTCTCTTACCGCCCGTCTTGAGGCTGCAAAAAAATCACAGGAAAGTGGCTATAAACTGGCTTTTCATTTTGACCCATTGGTCATTTACCCGGGTTGTGAACAAGAATATGAAAATATCATTGAGCAAATTTTTAACCATGTCAGCCCTGACAATATCGTATGGATAAGCATTGGCAGTTTTCGTTTTATGCCGGACTTAAAACCCATCATTCAAAGCCGATTTAAAGAATCGACCCTCTGCTATGGGGAGTTTATTTGCGGACTCGACAATAAGATGCGATATTTTAAACTGTTAAGAATAGCGCTTTACAAAAAAATAATTTCATGCATAAAAGAACATGCACCCCAGGTTCTGGTTTACTTTTGTATGGAAGATGAACAGGTTTGGGAAAATTGTATGGGCTTTTTTCCTAAAAAAGAGGGTGAATTAGGACGTTTACTGGATAAAAGTGCCGCAATTCATTGCAACTTAAATAAATCACTTTTATAAAAATAATTTATGAAAATTGCTTTAATCGTCAACCCAAATTCAGGAAGAAACAAAAGCAAAAAATATTTGCCTCTGGTCGAAAAAACATTATTATCTCATCAGATTGAGTACGAAACCTTTGTTTCTAACTATCACGGTCACATCACCGAAATCACTTCTAAACTCAATATGAAAAAATATGATGCCATTATCTCCATGGGAGGGGACGGCACCAATTTTCACGTTTTAAATGGTCTTTTATCACAATGTGAACCCAAAGACATTCCACCCATTGGTATCCTTCCTGTTGGATCTGGTAATTCTTTTGCTAAAGACTTAAATATCAATACCTTTGAAGAAGGAATGCAGGCTATTTTAAATCCTAAACCCAAACAGGTGGATGTCTGCTCTTTTTCCCAGGATAAGAAAAAAATTTATTTTGTTAATCTAACCGGACTTGGTTTTGTGACTGATGTCGCCAAAACCGCTGATAAATTTAAATTCTTTAAAGATTTTTCATATGTTATCGGTGTGTTGTACAGAACAATTAACCTAAAATTTCACCATATGGAACTTGAAATAGACGGCCAAAAAATTACAGGAGAAAATTGTTTTGTTGAATTTTGCAATTCTCGATTCACCGGCGGCAACATGATGATTGCACCGGATGCAAAAATTGATGACGGATATATGGATATTATTGTTGCAGATAAATTATCTCGAACCAGTCTACTTTTAACCTTGCCTAAAATTTTTACAGGAAAGCATCTCGGAAATAGAGCAGTGACACACTATAGAGCAAAAAAAGCCAAAATTAAAACCTGGCCCACGAAAACGTTACTTCCGGATGGCGAAATTTTTGGTGTCACGCCTGTCACAATAAATATTCACCCGAAACTGGTCAGATATCTCTAAAGTGAAAACTATTCTTTCTGTATGCTTATGGGTCATTGGCGCTCTGTTTTTTTCATTTTCAGCAGTCATTATAATTTTGTGCCTTTTTGCTTTATCAAAACAAACGACCTTTAAAATCATACGAATTTTATTTCGAATTCAAATATACATTATGGGGATCAAGCTTGAGGTTTTTGGACAAGAGCATATACAACATGACAAACCATGTCTGATCATGGGGAATCACCAGAGCCTGTTTGATGTTTTTGTTATACCCGCAGCAATTTCTCAGATTTTTGTTGGCGTTGAAGCATCCTATCATTTTTCCCTTCCTATCTGGGGATATCTGACAAGAATGTGGGGAAATATTCCCATAGAAAGAAACAATCTTAAAAAAGCCATTGCCAGCCTTAAGATTGCTAAAGAGACGCTTGCATCCGGAATGAATATCGCTATTTTGCCTGAAGGTCATCGGACGTTGACCGGTAAGCTTATGCCATTTAAAAAAGGTCCTTTTCATCTGGCCAAATCAACAAATGCTGATATTCTACCCTTTTATATAAACGGATTATTCAATTATAATAAAAAAAATGCACTGATTATAAATCCAGGTATTGTAACCGTTAATATTGGAAAACCCATTGAATTTGAAACTATAAAAAATTTGAGTGTGGAAGAACTTCGAGATACGGTGTTTAATCGTATCCATGATTTAAGTACAAAATAAAGATTTAACCACAAAATACAAATAAAAAGCCCGGATAGTTAAAAGATCAACTATCC
>JAWSVH010000311.1:0-553 GCA_033852015.1 Desulfobacula sp. | reverse complement strand
TATCAGAGACCGGAGCTTCATCACTCATCAGCAACTGACTATCCATAACCAGACCAGAGACGCCTGCTGCAAACATCCCCGCTGCCGTATATTTACCCACACCACCATGAATAAAAACCGGAAGAGAATTATTTTCCAAATACCACTGCATCAGGATAAACGAAGAATAGTTAGATACTTTTCCACCGGCCTCATTTCCTTTCAAAATCAAGGCATGGGGTGAGACCTGGTCTATTTTATCATTTATATTGATATCTTTGATTTCGAGAACAATCTTTGTATCTCCAAAGCGATCAAAATCTGCCGGAGTATCTTCTTTTGTCAAAGGACAGACAAGCAAATCCAGATTCACGATCTGCTGTTGTTTAATTTTTTTGATCAAATCACTATCATGGGTAGCAAGTCGAATACCAAAACTAAATTTTTCTTTAGAAAGCTTTGCGGCGTTTTGAAGGATGTCTTCTTTGGTTAAGAATTCCGTATCGAATACGGGAAGAGCGCCTGCATTGAAAATAGCTTCAAAATACTTTATTTCAAATACCTTTACCGGGTT
>JAWSVH010000021.1:0-18093 GCA_033852015.1 Desulfobacula sp. | reverse complement strand
CTGCAAAAAAACTTTGGGAAACCAATGCACTTCCTGCTGTCTGCGGCAGAGTATGTCCCCAGGAAGAACAATGCGAAGGCAAATGTATTGTTGGTAAAAAAGGAGAACCCGTTGCTATCGGCTATCTGGAACGGTTTGCGGCAGATTACGCCCGCAAAAACGGGTCAGGAGAAATCCCTGAAATTCTTAATAAAACCGGGAAAAAAATGGCGGTTGTCGGTTCTGGCCCGTCCGGTTTGACGGTTGCAGGAGATCTTCTGCTTAAGGGGCATGATGTGACAATTTTTGAAGCATTTCATAAACCCGGTGGTGTTCTGGTTTATGGTATTCCTGAATTCAGGCTTCCTAAAGAGATTGTTGCAGCAGAAGTGGCATCCCTTGAAAAAATGGGCGCAAATATTCAGTGTAATTCTGTTGTTGGTGCATCTGTTACTATTGATGAACTGTTTGAAGAAGGCTATGATGCCGCATATATCGGTGTGGGTGCGGGGCTGCCCAGATTCATGAACCTGCCTGGAGAAAATCTGATCGGGATTTATTCGGCCAATGAATATCTGACACGGACGAATCTGATGAAAGGATATCTTTTTCCTGAATATGATACCCCTATCGCCCGGGGAAAAAATGTGGTGGTACTGGGTGCTGGAAATGTTGCTATGGACTCGGCCCGGACAGCCATGCGCCTGGGTGCGGAATCCGTAAAGGTGGTATACAGAAGAAGCCGTGGAGAGATGCCGGCCAGAGAGGAAGAACTGCACCATGCTGAACAGGAAAAGATCGAATTTGTTCTTCTGACAAATCCCACTCAATTTTTTGGTAATGAAGACGGTCGTTTGACCAGCATGGAATGTTTAAAAATGGAACTGGGCGAGCCTGATGAATCAGGGAGGCGAAGGCCTGTGCCAGTGGGAGGTTCTGAATTCAGGATCGATTGTGATCTGGTGGTGGTCTCTGTGGGTTCAAATGCCAATCCGTTGTTGACCAACTCCACACCTGGTCTGGCTCTTAATCGATGGGGCAATATTGAAGCAGATCCAGTAACTGGAAAAACGAGTAAAAAAGGGGTTTGGGCCGGAGGCGATATTGTTACAGGAGCTGCAACTGTTATTTTGGCGATGGGAGCTGGACGTGGTGCTGCAGATTCTATCCATGAATATCTGACACAGGGTTGGTAGTGTGTGGTGAGATTTAGACTTATTTGAAAAAGGCGGGTTTAGTTTTTCCACCTTTTTTAAATAAGAATGGATAAGAAAATAAAGGTTATATAAAATGGGACAAAACGAGCATAAAGATTTTTTTCAGCATCATTCGTTAAATTATATTGAAATGGCATTGAGTACAGATCGGATGGAAAAGATTAATCATCCGGATGGACATGGAAAAAAAACAGGGGATTGTGGGGATACTGTGGAGTTTTTCCTTAAGGGCAATAAAGAACGGATTGAATCCGTTGCCTTTATCGTTCAAGGTTGTATGAATACGATTACCTGCAGTAACACGGTGTCCAGTTTTGTCGAAGGAAAATCAGTGGAAGATGCCTGGGAAATTATTCCCGAACAAGTTATTGAATTTTTAGAAACACTCCCCAAAGATCACCATCATTGTGCAGAGCTTGCTGTTGGCACTTTTTATCTTGCACTGGCTGATTTGACTTCGGGTAAACCTTGTTATTATTAGATAGTATCTGAATCTATTTTCTGGCATCTTTAATACTTAGGGATAGCCAGGTCAATTTTCAAGGGCGATTTGTTGATACGGCGTTATTTCCTGAAGCTTAATTAGTTGCCAATTGGCATTTTTCTATCGACAGAGAACGCAAAATATGATTGAATAAATCCTTTTATAGAAAATATGGTTTTAATTTTGCGGGGAAAAATGAATGATATTAAAGAAATCTTAAATAAATCAAAGGTTTTCGGGTCTCTTGATGAGGGCTCAACTGCAATACTGGAAGGCCTTTTTGATAAATGGGAAACCCATCCGGGAGATACCCTTACAAATGCCGATGATACGGCACATACTTTTTTCCTTTTGGGAAAGGGGACAGCTCTACTTGCAATGGATGAAGGCAAGTCTGTTGTTTTAGATGCACCAGGGGACTTTATCGGTATGGAGCTTTTATCAGCCAAAGGGGTATATAAAACTACTTTGAGTATTTTAGAAGAGGGGCATGTTTTTACAGCATCCAGGCAGGATTTTTTAGACATTATCCAGGAAGACTCAGAGATGGCTGCTACAATTATGTCAGCTTGGCATGAATATCTTGATGTTAAAGCACCTTTTGCAAGAAATAATGAAGACACAGGTCTTTTGCAACAATTTTAATTACGGAGGTAGTCGTTTGTACGGATTAGAAGCAATCAATGCCAATAACGGTTGGGCTATTTGCGTTGTTGGTATTTCAATAGTATTTTCAGGGCTTGTATCGCTTTCTTTGGTTATTTCACAACTTCATAAGGTGTTGGCGTTGTATGAAAATCCTTCAAAGATAAAAGCATTCTTTAAAACAAAAAAAACTCAAAAACAAGTTGAAGATGGACAGGATACATTTGTTGATCTTGTTTTGACCCAAAGCCAAAAAGAAGTTTCAAAACAATTTGCACTTCTTGTACGGACAATGGAAGATCATTTTTCATTGCCAAGGTTACTTCATCTTGCCAAAATAAGTGGTCTAAAAGACCCGTATTCCAATTTGAATAATTTGCTTAAGATCGGGATAGTTATACCGGACGGTGAAGGTTTTTTTACATTGAACAATGATAGGTTCGCTCAATTCATAGAATAAAAAAAACATGACAAATAGCGACAATGGAATAATGAACGCTATAAAGAGTTAGAACTGATCTTGAAAATTTGACACGTAAGAGGAAAAGTATATGGAAGGGTTATTTGGGTTATTTGTAGAGTTTTGGCACAACACCGGTTTTTACCTGGTGGATTACCGAAATATTATCATGATACTCATCGGAATGGTGGCTATCTATTTAGGAATTGCAAAGGATTACGAACCTTTGCTTTTGGTCCCGATCGGATTTGGGATGCTTATTGGAAATATTCCAATATTTAAAGGACTGGGTCTGGGAATTTATGAGAGTAACTCTGTTTTGCATTATTTGTATTTTGGTGTAACCCAGGGGATTTATCCGCCGCTGGTGTTTTTAGGTATCGGTGCGATGACGGATTTTTCAACCCTTCTGGCGCGACCGGTATTAATGCTTTTGGGTGCAGCGGCCCAGGCCGGTATCTTCATTACATTTCTGGGTGCTCTGGCACTGGGGTTTGCACCAAATGAAGCTGCTTCCATCGGAATTATCGGGGGAGCTGACGGTCCCACAGCCATTTTCCTTACCGCCAAACTGGCACCGGCGTTGATTGGGCCGATTGCGGTTGCAGCATACTCATACATGGCATTGGTTCCGGTGATTCAACCACCGATCATGAGATTGTTGACCACCAGAAAAGAACGTCTGATCAGAATGGAAGAGCCTAGAGAAGTTTCTAAAAGAGAAAAAATGGTATTCCCTATTGTGGCTTTTATTCTGTGTTGCTTTCTTGCACCAGCAGCGTTGCCTTTGCTTGGCATGCTCATGTTTGGGAATGTGCTCAAAGAAGCCATTGTAACTGAACGACTTGCCGTGACTGCAAGAACATCGCTGATTGATATTGCGACCATTTTATTGGGTGTTACGGTTGGGGCAAGTACCCAGGGAGATGTTTTTCTGACACCGGCATCTGTGAAGATCTTTGTTTTGGGAGCACTTTCTTTTAGTATAGCGACCGCTTGCGGGTTACTTTTTGCAAAATTTATGAACCTGTTTTTAAAGGATAAAATTAATCCACTGCTGGGTGCAGCCGGTGTGTCTGCTGTGCCAGATTCAGCGCGGGTTGTTCATATCGTGGGTCAAGAAGAAGATCCAACCAACTTCTTGTTAATGCACGCGATGGCACCGAATGTATCTGGTGTTATTGGTTCTGCAATTGCTGCGGGTGTGTTATGGAGCTTGATGAAGAGCTTTATCCAATAATCTGAAAAACGTGGGTTTGGGTAATTAAATTGTATCGAGTGCTGAAAACAAAAGATCTGTTTAGAACTTTTTTTCAGCACTTTATTTTTTAAGGAAATGGTTTTTTAAGGAAATGGTTTTTTAAGGAAATGGTTTTTTATGGCCTCAAAAAAACAAATTATTGTATCAAGGGAAGATTCTGTATTCTGGATGGACGAAAATGGTGTCTGGAAAAATGAGCATGGCAGGTTCGAACATCCTAAAATAATCAAATATTTTAATTCATCTATAAATAAAGATGACGATGGATATTATGTTTGCCAGGTTACAGATGAGTTTGAGGAAAAAGTATATTTTCCTTACGATGAAACAGCTGTATTTGCAGTGGATATAAAAATAACCGAGGATGTCCAGGTTGTCTTAAATATCAGAAGTGCTGTAAGCCTTGATGATGGTAGGCTTTTTAGTAAAAATGATAACCTGTATCTTGATACTGCCCAACATTTAGTCAAATTTTCAGCACAAGTATTGATAAAGTTGTCCAGATTTATGAAAGACATTGATGGACAAATGGTATTGGATATAAATGATCGTATCTATCCTGTTCAGTCCGATGATGATTAAAATCTTATCTTTTCTATGAGCGTTTCATGCGCGCTATTGAGTTCAACGAATTTTTCATGAGATCCACCGGTATCGGGATGGAACTTTTGGGCAAGGCCACGATATTGTTTTGTTAAGTTCTTTTTGGTTAACGTCTTGAATTTAGCCTGGGTTATATTGAAAATCTTTAAAGCTTTTTTTTGACTGATCGTTTCCTTGGGCGGTGGTGCCTTAAAAGATCTGTGGCGATTCATAAATGCATTTGAAAAATCATCGAGTAAAGTGGAATCTGCATATTGATGGTCAAAAAACATGATGGCATAGCGGATCATGTATTCATCAAGGGCCTGTCCATTATTAAAAAGAGCAGTATTTATTTCACAAAGTGTTTCAATAAAAAACGCATCCACTTTTTCCTGGTCCAGGGCATGGGGCATTCTTTTGGCCATAAAGCTTTTAAAAAATCGCTGTAGATTAAAGATGGTATATACATATGTTTTAAGATCCCGGGATTTTAAAGCATATTCCTGGTGCATAAAATTTTGTTCAATTTCATCTCTGGATTTTTGCACAAGGCTTTTGAAAAGAACGGGTGGCATGTTTTCTATTGGACCCTGGTCCATATTTCCGAATTTCAAAAAGTGAGCCCGTCTTTTATCAAAACCATGAACCTGGGTGGTAATTTTTTCTTTTTCAAGGTCGGTTAGTTTTCTTGAATGGTTATTCGAGCGATTTCTGAAGGTGTCAACGGCGCGTTTGACATCTGGTCGCACCCAGGGCCAAAAAATATCTTCAAGCGCATCAGAATTATAGTTTGGCGCGCAATTTGAAACGGCATCTTCCATATCTTCATCAAAATAAAAAGCATTGCATCCAATGTATTTGATGAATACTGAAGGGTCAGGGCCGATATTAAATATATCTTTAAATCCCAGTTCATGATTAAGGATACAGGATTCGCGAAGTACATAATGTGGCCGGCCATTTTTTTTTGTATATGCCATGTACATAATTAAAAAGATAGGACACAAATATTGCTTTGTATAGGTCGCATTATTAAAAGAAACAAAGATAGCAGGCATATAGAAGGGGGAAAGTAATAAATAAAAAAGTAAAGTGTCTTATAACCTGGAAAATAAGGAGTTTATGATTTGATTTCCAAGCCTTGTCAAGGTAATATGCATTTTTATGAAATCTTTATGGTGAGAGAATAATTAGCGTGTGCAATAGTGAAAAAATGATTTTTTGTATAGAGGATGGAGATTTGGCCCTTGAAAATTGAGGAAAAAGATGGCGATTGTCTTGGCTTGGATCAAAAAGGTGTGATCATAGCTCACCACGGTATTGCTGTGGAGATTTTGTTTGAATCTGGTCAAAGGCAGAAGGTAAAAGTGAAAAAACGCTCTGGCCACGTTGTTGGTGATAATGTGGTTATACGAGATAATACCCTTTCCCGGTTGCCACGCAAAACCGCACTTCGTCGAAGAAATTCCCGTGGCAGTATTCGGATTGTTGGTGCGAATCTGGATGTTCTTGGCGTGGTTGTTTCTTCTTTGCCCTCGCCGTCGTTTGGATTTATTGACCAGGCAATTGTTACGGCGAGAGAGGCCGGGCTGATTCCTGTGCTTGTGATTAATAAATGTGATCTTAACGGTTCTGAAACCTTTGTTGAAACGTTGACTGAAATTTATGGTGGAACGGTGAAAATTTTTGTCATGAGTGCTGTTACCTCAGAAGGAATCGATGCTTTAGAGGCTTTTCTGGGTCAGGGGCATCGCGGATTTTTTGTGGGTATTACAGGGGTCGGGAAGAGTTCTTTGATCAACGCCATGTGTCCAAAACTGGACTTAAGGGTTGGAGAACTTTATGAAGCCGGTAAAAGGGGGTGTAACACGACCACTGTTTCGACACTTCATTTGCTTGCCGGCGGTGGTGAGCTTGTGGATACTCCCGGTTTTAACGAATTTGGGCTGGTAGATATTTCGGCCCAAGACCTTGCGGGATATTTTCCCGGGTTTGAACAGGCGATGGAAAATCCATGTCATTTTCGGGATTGTCGCCATCGAACTGAACCGGGCTGTGCTGTGGAAGAATTGGTTGAAAACGGTGAAATTTCAGAAGAACGTTATGCCACTTATATAGAAATCCTTGATCAGCTCGAGGCCGGTGAAGCAAGGTTTAAGAGCCGTAGGTAGCGTCAGGTTAATCTTTATTTTTTGTATGATAATGTTTCAAGTTTTGTCAGATGATAATCTCTTGTGCCAAGTCCCAGACTCTGGGCATATTCAAGTTGGTATTCCCAGTCTACTTCCGGATACAGACCCTTAAATTTGTCCTCTCCAGGCGCCAGATTTGTTTTTAGGCAGGTTTTTCCAAGACCCTCCTGTTGGTTAACAAGATCTGCTCCTGCTTGATCAATTGCGACTGGATCTGTTGATGCAATAACCCCAACATTATTAATTATGGGGGATTCGCTATAGGACAGACAGTCGCATTTTGGGGAGATATCGGTAATAAAGTTGATGAAAAGGGATTTGTTCTCTTTGCCCTTAAGCACTCCCAGTGTATATTCCATCATTTTTTCAAGAAAAACGGGAACGGTCTGGTTCCATCGGATCTTGATAGATTCTGTCGGGCACCTGACAATACACTCTGCGCAGCCGATGCATTTTTCTTTTATTATATAGGCTTTTTTATCTTTCAGATGGATAGCCTGGCCCGGGCAGTGAATCGCACATTGTGAACAACCAATACAGGTTTTTCTTTTTATTTTAGGGCTCACATTTGAGTGCTGGGCCAGTTTGCCCCTTCTTGAAGCACACCCCATGCCTAAGTTTTTCAGTGTGCCGCCAAAGCCGGAAAGTTCATGGCCTTTGAAATGAGCCACTGATATTAAGGCATTTGCAGCCACAATTTCTGATCCAATATAAACATCTTTAAAATTTTTCTGGGCGATTGTGACTTTTGTTTCGCTTTTCCCTGAGAGGCCATCTGCTATAATGATGGGTGTTGAATCCATGGAAGAATATGAAAATCCATTTTCAATGGCAGTGTGAATGTGGGATATAGAATTGGATCGGGTTCCCACATAAAGTGTATTGGCATCGGTAAGAAAAGGGATGCCATGCGATTGTTTTATCGTCTGGATTATTTTTCGAATGAATACAGGGCGTATGTAGGCGGTATTCCCCTGTTCTCCAAAATGAATTTTGACAGCGGTCATATCTTTTTTTTCCAAAATATTTTTTATCCCGGCTTTCTCTATCAGGCGGGATAACTTTTGGGGAAGATTCTCTTTTGAAGTGGCCCTTAAATCCATGAAAAATACATCGGCAGTCATTTGTCTCTCCTATCATGGTTATTTTATATTGATGAAATAAGATACGGTATTTGGTTCATAATTTCAATTCAGATTGTTAAAGATACTTGAATGCCTGCAAGTCACACGGTTGGGGTCGTAAGAAGTCAGATGGCTGTCAAGTTGCAATAAAAGTAAGCCATTCTTAATAAAAGTTAAGATTTTTGTTTGTTGATATGATTGGTACTTTTATTCTGATAATCATATTATATCGAATGATTTTGAGTTTTATTGATTTTGATTGACAAAAGGATACTCTTATCCTATTTGGATAAAAGGTCAGTTATAGGTAGTAAATTGTGCCAATTTTAATTTGGTTCAAAAAAGAGGGGGACAGTATGAATAAAACGAAATTAGTTTTCTTTATGTTTATTATTCTTTGTTGCTTTGGTGCACTGTTTTTGCCACAGGCCATGGCAGTTGATGCCAAGTATGATTTGAGCACATTACCTGATATGTCTGAGTTTGATCCTGATAATCCGGTTAACCCTGAAGGGGATAAGATTAAAATAGCATTGGTTGCAGCTTTTTCTGGTCCGGGTGCTGCATCAGGTCATGTCTTTTATCTTTATACGTCTTGGGCGGCCTATGATATTAATAAACGGGGTGGAATCCTCGTGGATGGTAAGAGAAAAAAGATTCAGATTATAAAAGCAGATAACCAGTCCCGTCCGGATATCACTAAAAAAGTGACCGAGCGAATGATCCTAAAAGAAAAGGTGGATATTCTTTGGGGGTCTCAAATGAGTCATTTGACCCGTATTGTGGCGCAATTGGCAAAACGATATAAAAAAATACATATCAATGCTACCAGCCTTTCCGACAGTTTGATGGAAGGAAAGAATTTTTCTAAATACAGCTTTATGACGTCTTACTCAACTCAGCAGATCGGGCGTGCCGCAGCATATTATTATGGTCAGATTCGTAAAAAAGAAAAAAAGTTTTATATCATCTGTCAAGACTATGTGTTTGGCCGTTCAATGGCCAAGGCATTTAAGGAAGGGCTTAAAGAATATTATCCAGAGGCTGAGCTGGTGGGTGAGGATTATCACCGGATTTTTCTAACAGACTTTGCACCTTATTTGACCAAGGTAAAGGCTTCAGGAGCTGAAGTGATTTTTACCGGTGACTGGATGCCTGACTCAATAAATCTGCTCAAACAGAGCCGTCAGATGGGTATCATGTTGCCGTTTGCCAATGTCTTCATCAACGATCCGATCTCTCTTAAAGAAATCGGCATTGAAAATGGTAAAGGTTTGGTCATTATAAGTCCGGCCGGGACTGGCAATCCAATTTTTAAAAATGAAGAATTTATAAAATATCATAAATCCTGGAATGATCTGTGGAAGAATAAATGGAAAGAACCTTATAATACTACACGCTTTAAGCACATTCTTGGCAATCCAGCGATGTATGGTTACTCAATTTACTGGGCTATGAGCGTCATCGAACGTGCCGGCACCCTTGAACCGGACAAGATTATAAAAACATGGGAAGGAGACTCTTATCAGATGCCCAATGGTAAAATTGTTTCGATGAGATCCTGTGATCACAAGACCATTGCAGATCTTCATGCGTATGAATATGTGGCGCCCAAAGATCAGAAGCAGTGCTATAATATTCCACCATACTATTTCTTTGATGGTACGGTGGGTGCAGGGCCAGTGTCCGAAATTCCAGCTGAGAAAATTCTGCCCAAAGCGGATCCCAAATTGTGTAAGTGATATAAAAAGAGTTTAATTACGAAGGGGAAAAACTATGGATGCAACGACAGCAATGTATGTATCCCAGGGAATGCATGGAGTGGCTTACGGTATGGTGCTGTTCCTGCTGGCTTCGGGTTTGACACTGATTTTGGGAATGATGGGGGTCTTTAATCTGGCCCATACGTGTTTTTTCATGTTGTCAGCATATTTTGGCTATCAGACGATTCACTGG
The DNA here is from genome assembly GCA_033852015.1 of Desulfobacula sp. Taxonomy (GTDB): domain Bacteria; phylum Desulfobacterota; class Desulfobacteria; order Desulfobacterales; family Desulfobacteraceae; genus Desulfobacula. The sequence goes on along the minus strand of JAWSVH010000021.1, from coordinate 8,190 downwards.
ACCGGAAGTTATTGGTTAGCCCTCTTGGTTGCTCCTATTTTGACCGCACTGTTCGGGATTTTAATGGAACGATTTCTTTTGAAAAAAGTTCATGCCTACGGTCCCATTGCCGAATTGATTCTGACGTTGGGTGTTTCCATGATTATCCTGGATGGAGTCAAGGTGGTCTGGGGAACACAGAGCCTGCCATTGTCCCCGCCACAAAGCATGCAGGGACTTGTTGATATCATGGGGTTGCAATATCCTGTTTATCGTCTTTTTCTCATCGTATTGTCTCTTTTTCTCTTGCTGGTCATGTCAATTATCCTATACAAAACCCGTCTGGGCATGGTGGTTAGAGCAGCGGTGTCGGACGCTGAAATGGTAAATGCCTTAGGGATTAATGTCCCACTGGTTTTTATGACCGTATTTGGTATCGGCACCTGGATGGCGGGTGTGGCAGGAGTGGCCATTGCTCCAATTTTAACTGTGTCGCCGGGCTTATCCCATCAGATGGGGATGGATGCTTTCATCGTTGTTATTGTCGGTGGGTTTGGCAGTCTTGGTGGGGCGTTTTTGGTGTCGCTGATTTGCGGGTTGCTCAGTTCCTATGGCATTCAATTTTTCCCCCAGTATGCCGCAATTTTAATCTTTGTTTTCATGGCAGTGGTTTTGACGATTAAACCCGAGGGGTTGTTCGGAGAAAAAGAATCATGAAGAAAAGCACAAGGTTGACAGTATGGGCTATTGGGCTGATCGTCTTTGCTCTTTTCCCCAAGTTTTTTGGGATTTATTATTCAAATATTATTGTCACTTTTGCTGTTTGGGCGCTGTTTGCTGTTAGCTTGAATATGATGTTGGGATTTACAGGACTTTTAAGTTTTGGTCATGCCATGTATTTTGGTACCGGTGCGTATGGTACGGCCCTTGCCCTGACACATATGGATGGGCTGCCGTTAATACCGGCGGTGTTGTCTGGAGGGGTGGCATCGATGGTGTTGGCAATTTGCATTGCTCCTTTAGTGGTTCGGGTCAGTGGTACAGCATTTGCCATGCTTCATCTGGCCTTTGCTCAGTTCATGTTTGTTCTGGCATTAAAATTAAGAGATATTACTGGAGGAGAAGATGGACTTGGTGGTTTTGATATTCCACCATTACAAATTAAGGGTCTTTTCTCTGTGGATATGGCAGATCCTCTTTGCTTTTTTTATTTTGCGATTGCGGTGATCGTGATCGCATTATGCTGTTTATGGTTCGTCACCAAAACACCTTTTGGGCAGATCATGGTGGGTACCCGTGATAATGCCAAGCGAATTGATTATTTGGGTTTTCGTGTTTCTCATACAAAAGCCATAGTTTATATTATATCTGCAGCAGCAGCAGGGGTTGCAGGGTCCGTATCTGTTCTCCATCAAAATCTTGTGTCTGCCAATGATGCGTACGGCATGATGATTTCTGTTTTTCCGATCATGATGGCCATGGTGGGAGGGGCTAGAAGTTTTTTCGGACCCATATATGGGGCGGCTTTTTTTGCAATGCTCGAAGAGTTTACGACTCGGTATACCGATCATTTTGAGTTGATTCTGGGTGTAGTGCTGGTGGTTTTTATCATGTACTGGCCCCTGGGCTTTGCCGGTATGATTATGAAACTTAAATATAAATGGTTAACATGGAAACAGTCGAGAAAATCACAAGGGAGTGCATCATGAATATTCTGGAAACCAGAAATTTATCCCATGATTTTGATGGACTCAGAGTACTTGTGGATGTGAACCTTGTGGTTGAACAGGGTGAAAAACATGCCATTATTGGTCCGAATGGTGCAGGTAAAACCACCCTTTTTAATGTTATTACAGGCACGTATAAGCCAAGTTCGGGCAAGGTTATCTTTAAAGAAAAGAATATTGCCGGTTGTGGGCCATATAAAATTCAGCGCCAGGGTATGGGGCGTTCGTTTCAGATTACCACAACATTTGATGATCTTAGCGCATTTCAAAATATTCGATTGGCGGTCCTTTCAAAAAGAGGCATACGGTTTAATCTTTTCCGGTTTGTAGATAAGATGGATGATATTACCCAAGAAACCGTAGAGATTCTTCAGCGTGTCGATCTGTGGGATGATTGCCATACTCCGGCGGGGTTGTTGTCCTATGGCAAACACCGGTGTTTGGAAATCAGTATGGCTTTGGCCACAAATCCGGATCTGGTTATGCTTGATGAACCTGCTGCCGGTATGTCTGCAGATGAAACCCATACGGCAGTAGAATTAATCAGGAAACTGACAAAAGGAAAAACCATGGTGATTATAGAGCACGATATGGACGTGGTTTTTTCCCTTGCTGATCGTATTACTGTATTGCATCACGGGACGATCCTGGCAACCGGTTCTCCACAGGAGATTAAGGAAAATAAAGAAGTGCAGGCCGCATATCTGGGCCAATTGGAGGAGTAGTATGTTGTTGAAAGTGACGGGTTTGAATACCTATTACGGCCAAAGTCATGCGCTGCAGGATGTATCCTTTGATGTTAAACAAGGAGAGGTCGTTGCTCTTTTAGGCCGCAACGGTATGGGCAAAAGTACGACGTTAAAGAGTTTGATCGGTCTTCTGACTCCCCGTTCAGGACAGATTCTTTTTGACGGTAAAAATATTACAGGTCTAAATCCATATAAAGTTGCCAGGGCGGGTATCGGATATGTACCTGAAGAACGACGGATCTTTCCGACGTTGAGTGTGTTGGATAATCTTCGCATGGGAATAAAAGGCGGTCGGGTAAATAAATCAGATCCCAATGCCTGGACGATTGAAAAGGTCTTTGAACATTTTCCATTTATGAAAAATCGAACCCATCAAAAGGGGGGAAATCTGTCCGGTGGCGAACAGCAGATGTTAGCGATTGGGCGCACACTTATGGGGAATCCAACGTTGCTCATGGTGGATGAACCCACTGAAGGACTCTCTCCGATTATGGTTAAGGCGGTTCGTGATGTGTTGCGACAGATCAGTCAATCGGGGATTTCTATTTTATTGGTGGAACATAACTTTAAAGTGGCAATGTCCATAGCTGATCGGGTCTATTTAATGGGAAAAGCGCATATTGGATATTCCGGTACAGCCAAAGCGCTGGAAGACGATGATCAGGCTCGGGCCAAATATCTGGAAGTATAATTAATATATTGGGCTCCATTAAACATTTGGCCCTTCTTAAAGTGTGAGTACCATCGTTGTATTTAAGGTTTAAAATAGAGAAAAAGTTTGATATCTGTTGTAAACTCATTATTTAGGTTCAAGTTTGAAGTGCGACAAATTCTATTTTCCATACAGCACCTCCTTGGGAGTTTTATACCTATGTCTTTTTCTTGGTCTTGAGTTTAATTGATTTGCAATGTGTCTGCAATGATGTTGATTATTGGTGTGATGAATAAAATTTCCATCAACCACAACATGTGGTGCTTGACTAATATTATAAAAACCCAGGAGCTTTAATAACGGTCAATACCCAGAAAACACAGGTCAAATCAGCAGATAAATAGACATAGTCAACTCCTCGAAATCTCCACGATACCAATACAAATCAAAACTATTTTCAGGTAAAAATCAAAACTATGATCATGCAAGTATTCTTGAATTTTTGGATGAGTGGTATCTGATTGATGTTGATCTTATAAATATTTATGATAATTCACCGGAAATATTGTTACTTGAAATAAGTCTTGCTACATGAGCATTACAGATCGGCGTGAAACAAATTAAAAATCTATTGTTATAGTGTCTGATTTGTTATATTGGATAAGAAATCCTACGCGAGGATTAATAATGATGCCATGAAACATAATATTCAAATAGACTCAAAATTCAATCCGCATCTTGCCAGAATTTTTTCACAAAAAATTATGACAGATTTGATGCAGTATGGAGAATCTGGCTATTTAAATGAGATACTTACCAATTCTGGATTTATTAAATACTTAAAGACAGATATTGAACTAATAGATATTTTTAATATCGTATACAAATATCTATCAAAAGCTTACCGAAATGAATACATTTACAAAAATGTAATTGCAAATAAAATACTCCTTGGAAGGCACTCTTTAAATTCATCTTTCATGCTCACGGAATTCCGCGTTGCCGATTGTAAAGCGGATGTCGTTATACTTAATGGGACATCAAACGTATATGAAATAAAAACTGAGTTGGATTCGCTGGATAGATTGGAAAAACAAATCGAAGCATATCAAAAATTTTTTGACATGGTTCATGTAGTCACCTCACCGAATCAAATAAAAAAAATAGAGAACAGTGTAAAATCTAATATTGGTATACTGGAACTGACTTCTCGCAATACAATAAAAACTATCAGAGAGGCCGAATCAGGCAAAAAGAATATTTGTCCGGCAACTATCTTCGATTCTCTTCGAAAATCAGAATACATATCGATTATTAAAGATAACTTTGGTTCAGTTCCAGAGGTCCCTAATACGCAAATTTATAAAGAGTGCCGGGAAATTTTCGAGACCTTATCACCAGAAGTGGTGCATAATTCAATGGTAACGCACTTAAAGCGTAGAGGAAACAGCAACTCTTTAAAAAAACTCATTGAGTCTGTACCCTATTCCTTAAAAGCATTCGCACTAAACTCTTGCTTTAAAAAAAAGGAAGTAACTTCTTTCATAAATATTCTAAATTCAAGATATACACATCTCTATTCTAATGTCGCATAGGAGAACATATGTATTATCCGTATTTCCGAGGCAAACAGTATGAGCTATTGACGGTAAAAGAGAACGCACAACTACTTTCAGACAACAGCATATTTCCAATAATTGAACCCGTAAAAGAAAATTTGGGTGGGCTCACAAGAGCTATTCAGGCCCTAATAGATGAAGAAACCTATTTTATAATCATCGCGAACCCTGAATATGGTGAATTAAATAAAAATGCAACACCACTTGAAGAAGTAATTTTCAGTGATTTATTAAATGAATATGACAACTACTCTTTGGGATTTATTTTATCTCAAAGGACTGACATATCTGAGGTCAAACAATTTGTTAAAAAATATGCCACTAAAAACATTGCACTGATACATAGCGATTTTCAAGATGGCAAACAATTAAAAAATATACTCAAAAATCACGCTAACGAAATAAAACACATCTTCATTGAAGGGCTTTCCGGAAAATTATACCAAAAAAAATTTAAAGATCCGAAATCCGAAAGAATTTTATTACGAGATGGATTTAAAAAACGAAGAAACGTTGATTATCCCGAAGATGAGCATTTTTCAGATCTTCATGCAACCTATAAGGAAGAAGGAATGGATGGTTTCGGAGATTATTTAACTGTTGGGGATCAGTACTCTGAAACTGGTGGCCCGGCCTATGCTATTGCAATCCATCTAACTTATTTGGATGATGATGATGATATGAGAATCAAGCACTTCATTTCTGACAGAACTAAGACACCCACTGACCCCGCTGGTAAATTTTTGGAGGCGCTTGATAAATTAATAAAAGTCATTAATAGCAAACCCTCTCCTGTTTTTAATAGCAAAGCATGTGATGAATTCAGAGAACTTCACCGGAAGAAACACTTTCCTGGCCTTGGCTATGTCAAGAAACTATCCATGAAGCACCATATTGAACTTATAGCTGATTATCAAATATGAATAATCTATTTTGTTGTGGAAATTGCTTCAACGATAAATTTTTAACTCAATTTATCCGAACAGACGGTGAAGAAAAATCTGGGTGCTCTTTTTGTAAAAAATCTAATACAATTTGTATAGAACCAGAAAAATTAACTCACTTATTTCAACCTTTCATAGAGCTTTATGATACAGCGACGAAGAAAGAAGGAAAAAGGCTATGGGAACTGTTAAGAAAAGACTGGCTATTATTTAACTCTCTTGCTCCTGAAATTTGTGAACACCTTCTATCAACAATTTTACCTGATGAAAAACTGAACGAAAAATTTTATTTAGAAAGAGAGTCCGTTGATGAGCAGATTAATAAATGGACGGATTTTAAAAAAGAGTTGAAACATGTAAATCGGTATTTTTGTTCTAATTCACCAGATGAGTTACCGTTAGAGGCAATGTTCAGTTTTCTATCTCAAAAAATATCGTCACCTACTTCCTTTTTTCGGGCCAGGATTTCATACAACTCTAAATTAATCCCAGTTGATGAAATGGGTAAGCCACCCGTTGAAAAGGTTGGAAATGGAAGGGCAAACCCAATAGGAATATCATACCTTTACACTGCCTCTGACGGGAAAACCGCAATAGCTGAACTTCGGCCTCATGTTGGAGATTATATATGCGTTTGCGAATTTAAAACCAGCACGGATTTGAAATTTGTTGATTTGCGCAATCCCAGAGAAACCATAAGCCCCATTGATATAGTTCAAAGAGAAGCGAAGTTGGAGGATGCGATTGATAGACTGGAATATCTAAATAAACTGGGGAAAGAGCTTTCCAAGCCGGTAATTCCGCGTGAAGCAAACCTTGAGTACCTTTCAAGTCAATACTTATGTGAAATGATAAAATATTTCCAATATGATGGCGTTATCTATAAAAGTTCCGTCGGGGCAGGAGACAATTACGCCATATTCAATGATAAAGGTATAAATGGTGAAAATGCAACCATGTTCAAAATTACCAAGAATAACTATGAGAGTGAGCTTTTGGAGAATTTTTAATAATTAGTCTTCATCAGTATATTCAAATCTGACTCATTACTATAAAGACTTTCCAACTCAACTATTATCCTTGTGAAAACTGCTATAAGTTGTTCAGCGTATCAAAGATGCCAGTACAAAACTTGATGAGAATTTAAGTGTTTATTCTGGCTAAAATCCGCACCATCCCAAAATGAATTAAAATGGTTTTTATCTCCAATAAAGTTTCCAGAAGGGTTTGTCTCTTTGACTCTGCTTCCTTCCCATATAATTGAATAGGTCTTTACACAAATTTGAAACACTGATACTGATTTACTGATCAAACTTTTTAATCATTGCAGGTCGGATAACATTCCAAATTAAATGATCTATATATCTGCAACTATAGATTATATCCAAAATTTAGAAAGGACCTTTCATGGATATTAACATTACATTAAAGGGAACAAATATCGTAGCTTGGTGGGGTGCGGTTGTTGCCACGATTGTATTAATTTGGGACATCTATAAATGGAAGAGCTCTGGCCCCAAGATTAAATTTGAAGTGGCGCCAAATATTCTTGTTGTGGGAGATCCAGCCAGGAAGGGCAAAAAGTTCATTTCAGCAAACACAACGAATATAGGCGATAGACCAACAACTATTACAAACTTGGTCCTTCAGCATTATAATACCTACTTTGCCATGCTTAGGCATAAGCCAAGCACATCAATGATTGTGCTATCGCCCAGTAATGCTCAACCGCTTCCATTTATCCTTCAACCCGGTCAAGTTTGGCAAGGACTATCAATTCAAGATCATGAATTAGAAGAGCTCGCAAAAGATGGATACCTCGTTTGTGGTCTCTGTCATTCTCATAGCGACAAGGAGATTGATCGGCGTGTAAACTTAAGTAAAAACTAAAAGGCATAGGGGACGGGAGTCTTTTTTGAAAAAATTAAATGTTCGTATCAAAACTCCCGTTGAATTTATTAATTGTTTTTGGAATAAGTGTTAAAAAAATGATGTGGATTGTTTTTTTATTTTATTGATTGTGTTTTGTGGCAGTATCCTATTATTAAAGCCAAAATCCAAAAAAAAGAGCTCAAGATTAAGAAAGAATGTAAGATTAAAATTGATAAAATCCAACGTCGAACTTGAACAAAAAAAAATTGATAACCAACGATTAAACTCAGAAATAGAAAAAATAATTAGAGGCAAAGTTTAACGATCCACACACGACAATTTCCCTCCAATTAAAATATATGAGCCAGCGGCATTGATACAGCGTACCCTTCCATATTCAAGTTTTTAATATATAAAAATTATTTGAGTCCAGGCCAGACTTCTGGCTATCGTCCACACCTCTTAGGAATTAGAAATCACCCCGGATTATCCCTGTCATGCCGGGTTTTATTCAAAAGTAATCAACCACAATATATTGTGTCTTGTATTGTTTCATCACCAGGTGAAACAGGTAACTTCATTGGAGAATATCCACAACAAAACTGAAATACTTCCACTAAACTTAATACATCACTTGACGTAACAAAG
>JAWSVH010000146.1:0-11455 GCA_033852015.1 Desulfobacula sp. | reverse complement strand
TCTTCATGAATTTTATCGTATCGGGCCTCATATTCTGTTTTCAGCTCAAGGTAGTTGTCAATATCACCATTCAGACAGACATGGATAATGCCTGTTTTTCCAATCTCCCGTTCTGTCGGGGTGTTGTCCTGGGGGTGACAGTTGGCAACTGAAATATCACCGATGGAAGCCCATCGGGTGTGAGCAGAGACTGAGTTTGCGATAAAGTTGTAATTCACCAGTAATTGCAGCATTAAGTCATTTTTTATCTGGCTTCGGATAAATGAAACATTATCCCCTAAAGCTCCGATTTCCGCGGCAAACTTATACACTGAGGAAATGGTGACCAGATGTTCTCCTGTTTGAGAAAAAGAATCATTGATGGTGAGACTGTTGTTCCCAAGTACTAAGTGATTTGTTCTTTGTTTTAGCCGTTCAGCCATGCCTGCTTTTATCAGGGCTTCTCTAAATCGTTCGAATTCTTTTTTGTTAAATGAAAAAATAACAGAGATCCCGGCAGAATCTCTTCCTCGGACTTCAAGGCGATCAATGCTGTTGAGTACGGCATTGATTCTTTTAAATATTTTCAAACCCTCAGTATTGCCGGAATCTTCAAGGCCTATGGCAAGATTGCCAATGGAAACAATATTATCAATCACCTCTTTTTTAATACACCACCAGATATCCTGAAGTTTTTCAAGGCGTAAGGAGATAATGTCCACATCAGCCGAAGAGAGGTTGGATATTTCTGTTTTAAAAATGGATTGCTGGTTTTGGATGAGTTGTTCTAACGTATCTGCAATTAATATGAGCTGGTCTTTTTTTGGGGTATCAAAAAATAGATCAGAAAAGATATCCTCTTGTTTAAAATCCTGACATTGTTCAACCAGAGTGTTTAAGAAATCGTCTCCTCCAAAGAAATTATCGTCAATGGATTCGCTTTCCATTGGCAACACTTTTGCTTTTAAGGAAAAAACCAATTCCTGGGTTTGATCTAAATTATAATTTTGTACGCAACTTGTCCCTTTGAAAGCGATAAAGGCTGAAATTCCACACAGAAGAGTATTGGGTCGATTAGGGAATAATACGATGGAGTTTTCTTTTGCCTGGGATATGGATGTTGCAAATTCAATATTTATCGCAGATAGTTTTCTGATTTGATTAACCAAAAGTTTTCCTCGTGGAATCATCATTTTCTTCCTTGTCTTAAAGGTTTTTAAATCACACCCGAAGGTTTTGAGAACTATAATTGGGCTGTTATATCATTATTGTTCTTAAAATACTGTTTTAATATCATCTTTGCATAAGTGCCTGCCCGCGTTCCGATATATTTTCTATGGCCGACAACGATGGATAAAGATATTTTTTTGTTTCCTTTCTTTTGTGTAGCAAAGCCGGTAAACCAGTCATATTTTACGGTATGACCTGTGTTGTATAATGAACCGGTTTTCCCGCCAATGACAAGCCTTGAAAGAACAGCATCCCTTGACGCCCCCCGGAATGATTTTCTTGCGGTTCCTCGTGTTATGGTTCTTTTCATTAACCGTATCATTGTGTCGGCAGTTTCGGGGCGTATGGCTGTTTTATAAGTTGATTTTTGATTTTTGTAAATAATTTTCCCGTTGGCATCGGTGACATGTTCTACAATACTGGGCAGCATGATGTGGCCTGAATTAACAATAGCAGTGGTGAGCATGGCTCCAAAAACAGGAGAGATGGTTGTATTGTTGTTAAATCCGCATCCTAGTTCTGCCAGGTGGTAACTACTGGCGGTTGTTTCAAAAGAACCGGAGACAAAAGGCAGTTCCGATTCAATTACTTGATTGAAGCCAAAGGCATCGGCGTAGTTTTCTAATTCCTCTTTCCCAAGATAATTTTTGCCGATTTTTCCAAAGATTGGATTTATAGATTCAGCAAATGCTTTGGAGAAAGAAATCTTAGATGAGTATTTGTTTTTTACGTCTTTGAGTTGACGCTTGTATAACGTATATTTGCTTCCGTTAAAATACAATTGTGTCTGAGGGGTGTAGCCTAACGTTTCAACAGCCGCCGCTGCTGTTATAATTTTGAAAATACTTGCTGCCGGATAATCGGAGTCTATACAGGGGTTTGATGTTGGGTTCGCAAGGTCGAATCCGACCATGCCGATTATTTTCCCGGTATCTGCTTCCATGACCACAAGTGCGATTCGCTGCGGCTTTCCCCGGGTCATCCTTTTAAGGCGGTTCATCAGGGACAGCAGATATTCTTGCAGATAAATATCAATACTGGTCGTGACTTTATATTTTTCCTGGGCGGTGTTTATAAAAAAGATATTTTTATCCGTCTTGGAAAATGGAGTGGTGCTGATGATATGGGTTAACTGACTTTTCGACAACCCTATAGGTGTTGGAAGATTAATTTGGGCTTTTTGTGCAGGTGTTTTTTGAGTGCTTTTGTCCGGGATATTTTTATAATATTTTATAGCAAATAAGCAAGTGACAGAGATTAGAAACACAAGAGTTAAAAAACCGATTGAGCGTTTTATTGTTTTAAAAATAAGATCTTTTTTATTTTTTTGGACAATATATTCAGCTTGAAAATTCCGCCAGGAATTTTCTTTTTTTTGCATATTCAAAATTAGTACCTAACTATCAATTTGCCTGTAGCAAGCCAGTAAAATAGAGAATGGAAGTCCATTACCCTGATATTATTTTACCGTATTGCCCGGCTTAATTTCTTTGTCAAAACCAGAAAGTATCAGTCCCTTTTTATTACTTGCCGCAAGAATCATCCCTTGGGAAAGTTCACCCATGAGTTTGACTTGTTTTAAGTTGGCTACAACGATCACCTGTTTGCCGATGACCTCATCAGGTGTATAGTCTTTTGCAATTCCTGCAATTACTTGTCTTGTCTGGGTCCCCATCTCCACGACAAGCTTTAAAAGCTTGTTGGATTTTTCAATTTTCTCAGCTTTGATGATTGTTGCTGTCCGCAAATCGATTTTTGCAAAGTCATCAATCGTAATCTCATCTTTTAGTGGGGGTTTAAAGGGTTTAATTTTTTTGGGAGTTTCTTTGGAGGTTGTTTTATCTACATCAATCCTTGGAAACAGCATTGGGGGGAGTGGCAGAACGCTTGTTCTTTTGATCTGACCCCAGACCATGGTTTCTTTTAATGTATAAAAATGGTTATCAGCTTTGTTAATGCCCAGGGTTTTTTGCATGCTCAAAGAGGTCTGTGGCATGATTGGATAAATTAAACAGGAGACCACGCGCAGGCTTTCGATCAGATTGTATAATACCGTCTCTAAAATTGGAAGATTGGCCTCATCTTTGGCCAGTGACCAGGGTTCTGTGGTATCGATGTATTTATTTAGAATGCTGATGTATTGCCAGATGGCAATCACCCCTTTGTGAAATTCACACTTGTCCATGGCGGTTGAAAAGCCCTCGATGGCTGTTTGGGCATCCGCTTTTAGAGACAGATTTTTTTCTGCTTCAATATCAGCATTTGGGCCTTTTATTTCACCCTTAAAATAGCGGTGGTTCATGGATAAAACACGAGAGAAGACATTGCCTAAATCATTTGCCAGGTCTGAGTTTATTCTCGAAACAATGGTCTCTTCTGTGAAATTGGCGTCCAGGCCGAATACCATTTCACGCATTAGAAAATATCTGAATGCATCCACGCCATACTTATCGGTTACTTTATGGGGGTCTGTTACGTTTCCAATACTTTTGGACATTTTGCTGCCCTGAACGTTCCAGAATCCATGGACATTCAATCCATTATATATTTCGATCCCAGCAGCTTTGAGCATGATGGGCCAGTAAATTCCGTGGGGTTTGATAATGTCTTTTGCAACAAAGTGCCGGGTGCCAGGCCAGAATGTTTTAAATTGATCGTTGTCCGGGTATCCCAATGCTGTGATGTAGTTTACCAGTGCATCAAACCAGACATAGGTCACAAAATTTTCATCAAAAGGAAGGGTGATTCCCCAAGTAAGTCTTGATTTGGGGCGTGAAATACACAGGTCTTCTAAGGGTTCTTTTAAAAAAGAGAGGATTTCATTTTTATATTGATCCGGCCGGATAAAATCAGGGTGGGTTTTTATATGATCGATCAGCCATTCCTGATATTTACTCATTTTAAAAAAATAGTTGGATTCTTTGATGACTTCCGGCGCGGTGTTGTGGTCCGGGCATTTGCCGTTTACAAGTTCTCGTTCCTGGTAAAACCGTTCGCATCCAAAGCAATACAGCCCTTCGTAGCTTGAAAAATAGATATCTCCTGAGTCATAAATTTTTGACAGGATGGTTTTAACAATTTTTTTGTGACTCTCATCTGTTGTTCGGATAAAATAATCATTTTCTATATTTAGCAGGGGTAAAATGTCTTGAAATAGTTTGCTGATCTTATCTGCATATTCTTTTGGGGTGGTGTTTTGTTCTTCAGCCGCCTGGACAATTTTGTCTCCATGTTCATCTGTGCCGGTAAGAAAAAATGTGTCATATCCGTCCATCTGTTTATAACGAGTGGAGACATCGGCTGCAATGGAGGTGTATGCATGCCCCAGATGAGGTTTTGCATTTACATAATATATAGGGGTGGTAAAAAATTGTTTTTTTGTGCTCATAGTGAGAGTGTCCTGTTATTTATTTGTGAGTTCGGAAATTTTCTTTTCGACCTCGGTGTTATCTTCAAGCCGAACGGTGACACTTTGTTTTAAAACATTTTGTCTGACTACTTTTCCTATACCTTCTTTAATCGTTATTTTTTTCCCCAGTTTTGGCATTTTCCTTTTCAGGTCTTTATAGGTTTCATTTTCAAATGTCAGGCAGCACATCAATCTGCCGCAAACCCCGGAAATTTTTGTGGGGTTTAATGAAAGCCCTTGTTCTTTTGCCATTTTGATTGAAACAGGTTCAAATGAATGCATAAAAGAAGAACAGCAAAGTTCTCTGCCGCATTTGCCAATGCCACCGCAATGTTTTGAAAGGTTACGGATGCCGACCTGGCGCATTTCAATTCGAATACTGAATTTTTTTATCAAAAGCTTGATTAATTCTCTAAAATCAATTCGGCCATCTGCTGTGTAAAAAAAGGTGAGTTTATTCCTGTCAAAAGTGCTTTCAACACTGAACAGATTCATTAAAAGGCTTAACTCATTGATGCGTTTGATGCAAAAATCGAAGGCATCTTTTTCTAACTTTTTGATTTCTTCTCTTTGAATAAAGTCATCTTTGGTGGCCACACGAACAATCTGTTTTAATTTTTTTTGGACATTTTCTACTTCTGCAGGAGGAATCGCTATTCTCCCAAAGCCTAACCCCTGTTCGGTTTCCACAATGACAGGGTCGCCTTCCTTGAGAACAAAAGCACTACTTTTAAAGTCATATATTTTTCCTGCAGTTTTGAATTTTACGCCGGCAACTTTAATCATATATCTAAATGTCCTTTATTGGTCACAATTTTAAGAAAAAATCGGTCCAATGTTAACCTGATGGAACTGTTTTGTAAAACCCGTTTTTCTGTTTGGATCCATTCTTCGGACCATTTTAAAAAAACATTTTGAGGGATCTTCTGGTTAATATCTGCAAAAGTATCATAAAAATCAAGATTAACTATTTTTTTAGGGTGAAATTTAAAAACCATCAGGTCCCTGAAAAAGGTTGTGATAATTGCAATGCTGTCATTCATAAGGTTCTTATGGTTACTTAAGTGGGCTGAGAGCATCAATCCTTTAGAAATGGATTGTTGTGGATTTGATTTAACGATCGCCTCAAGGGTTACCAACAACCATTTTCTTTTTTCCACCCAGTTGATCGTTGTCGTCTCTTTTTGGACACCTGAATACATCATGGCCTTTTTAAGATCAGATCCTGCGGTTCTTGATGCAATATGGCAAAGCGTGTCATCAATTTTAAAATGTTTTTTTAGATATTGTTCAATGAAAGTGTCGCTTAATGGTTTGAATACAATATCCTGACAACGCGATCGGATGGTGGGAAGAAGCCGTGATTCTTGTGAGGTTGTAAGGATAAAAAATGTCTTTTCCGGCGGTTCTTCAAGCATTTTTAACAATGCATTTTGAGCCTGCGTATTCATTGTATCTGAATTTAAAATCAATACCATTCTGAATTTTGCTTCATTTGGTTTTGTGCAGATACTTGAGGCCATTTCCCTGATTTGAGATATGGAGATATTTTTTTTTTCTTTTACAAGATCAATAACTCGGATATCCGGATGACTGTTGGCATCAATTTTACAGCAGGAATTACAGGAGCTGCAACCCAAGTCCTTGCCTTCTATACAATTGCATCCTTTTGCAAACAAAAATGCCGCTTGTTTTTTCCCTGTATTTATATTTCCGGAAAAAAGAAGGGCATTCGGAATTTTTTTTGTCTGAGTGATGCGAGCTAATAGTTGGACAGCTTTGGCTTGGTATTGCATTTGATCAAAGTCAGACATGGTTTGATCAATCCCCATGCGTTAGTAGTCCACCCGCTCCTTTAGCTCTTTCCCGCATTTAAAAAACGGTAGTCGTTTGGGAGGGATGGTAACTTTTTCACCGGTTTTTGGGTTTCTTCCGGTGTAGCTTTGGTATTCTTTAATATGAAAGCTGCAAAAACCTCTTATTTCAACTCGGTCTCCATTTACAAACGAGTCAGAAAGTGAGTCGAAAAAAATTTTTACAATTTCCGCAGCTTCGGATTTTGTCAGGTTTGCTCTTTCTTTAAGCGTCGAAATTAATTCAAGTTTGTTCATGCCACCTCTTTTTGATCTTAACAATGCTTTCTTAAATATTTAGAAGGTTCTATTGAAAATTTGATAAAAAGTCAAGGACTTATGCGAAAAGGTCAGGAACTTTTTCAACATTTTCTTCTTCGACCTCTACTCCGGCATATTGTCCGAGGACATCAATGTTAATTACAACACGTCCTTTTCCTTTATGGTGTGTGAATTCTCCTCTTACACCTGCCATTGGTCCTTGCGTTATCATCACCGGGTCTCCTTTCTCAAGGCGCAGATTTGTTCCTGTGATCAGATCCGTTTTTATTTTTGTTAATAATTTTAGTGATTCAATCTGGGATGTTGGAACGGGTACCGGACCGGATTGATTTCCTAAAAGACGGACCGCTCCTGTCGTTTTTAAGATATTGAGCTGGGAGGCCGGGGCTTGATCCGATTTTACAAAGAGATATCCTGGGAAAAGTGGAAGGTCTATCATTAGGCTTCTGTCTTTTCGTCGGCTTTTGCGCTTTATCGTTGGTAAAAAAGACTCAATATTTTTTTGGGCAATGGTTTTGTGAACGGTTTGTTCAAAGTTGCTTCTGGTCAATAATACGAACCAATTTTCTAAATTTATCATTCTGTACCAAATTCTCCGATTCCATGGAGGTTTATCAGGAAAGTAATTGCATTTTCACCCCGTGATTCGGAAAAAAACAGCTTGAATGTCCAGCAGGCTTGTTCAATAGTCATGCCTGCTTGTGTTTCTACAGTCCGATTGCTTTTAAGATTCCTTTCAATCGCACAATAGATGAGATACCCTTCTATTAAACTGATATTTAATCGAGAATACACAGATTGGACAATGTCCGTTGTATATCTATATTCAGTGATTAAAGAATCTCCCCGGTTATCGGAGAGGGTATTTGCAATGTTTAATGTCTTAAAATCAGAGTCATAAGGAGACCACGATAGATCCATATCAAGGGCTAAATATTTGAAAGGGTTCAGTTCAATTTCAAGGAATAAAGATGAGAATGGCTGGGATTCATTATCCCGCTCTTTTTTGATGTCATAGTTTTGATATAATTTTACATAGGCAAATTCATCATAGGTGACTAATTTTTCGCCTCTGGCAGTGGTATGGGTTTTTTTCAAAATAAAATTATTGGTTAAAGACCAGGTTAAAAGGTTTTGTTCGCCAATTCTGTCAAGTGTGTCAAAAGAAGGTAACTCATCCTGGCTGATGTGCGGTGAGAAGACATATTCTAATTTTGGAATAAACTCATGTTTGGTTTTGTCAGCAAATGAATTGTTCAGATTAAAGATTTTAATGAATTTGGTAGATAGTTCGGCCCCAATATCATAGGTCTCTCTAGTTCTAAAACTATCTGAGTTTCCATTGATATCCGTGAATTCATTGGTATGCCAGACCGTTTCTCTAAGCCCAATAGAAGGCTCAAAATTTATAAACTTGCCCAGTTTCATAGGGCGAAAGATTTTAGGATACAGGTCTGCCCGCTGACCTTTTACCAGAGTCGCTGTTGTGTCTTTTCTGTAAAAGGACCGGTATTCGGTATCCAGAGAATAGTAAAATCTTGATGTCCCGATCTCTTGTTTGGAAGCGTTAAACTCGATCCCTGGAAGCGTCTGTAATGTTGTATCAGCAGTATTCTGTTTTCGGGCGTTGATATTATCATACCACAGGGCGTCCACATTAAAGGAATAATTGGACCAGGATTTATAAATATTCAGCCAATTTTTACGTGTATTGTCATCATAGGAATCCAGACTTCTTCCAAATACATCTTCAAAATGATCATTTGTTTGTGCATATCCGGTAAACCCATCATTGAATTCTTTAAGATAATCTTCATCGCTGACAATATCCAGGTCTAATTTTGCGCTGAATCCATTGCCAAGGTCCTGATTATGTTTCATCCTAAACCAGAATCGGTCTGAGTTTGTTCTTTGGGGGGTGGAGTCGTAACTATAGTTTTTAGTTTTTTGAGTACCATCATCTATCTTATCATCTTCAAGAAAATCAATAAAAGCAGATCCTTTTGATTTGTTATCCAGCACATACCGATATTCAGCGCCTGTTTTGATCCCCCTGTCTGACATGTAGTTTGTATACAAAGTGGCATCGGTGTTTCTTGAGATCGCTATAAATAATGGCTGTTCGTATTCAAAACCTTTTCTATCCGAGGATGTAACGCTAGGAATTAATAGCCCGGACTGGCGTTTTGATTGAACCGGGAATACAAAAAAAGGGCTGTAAATAGTGGGTACTTTTTTTGCCCATAACACGGCATGATTTGCTGTACCATAACCTTCGATGGTTACTTTGATATTTTTTGCAGAAATTTTCCAGTCAGGAGAGTCCCCCGAACAAGAGGTAATGGAACCTTTGTTGGCTTGATAGGTGAATTTTCCTGTTTTCTTAATATTTTCACCATGGATATAAAAATTATTTTTTTGTATGTAGATGGTACCTTTGTTTATGGTGCCGACCTGGGTTGCCAGATTAATATTCATGGCATTACAGGAGATGGAATCTTCTCCGGATATTAAAAGGACATTGCCTTGGGCAAAGGCCTTTTTGGTCTCGTTTGAAAATTCTATATAGTCTGCTTCAAGCCGGGTTTTTCCCCCGGTAATGACGACATTGTCTTCAGCAATATATAGATTTCTTTTTTTATCATAGGTCACACTCGATGCAGATATATGCCATGGGATTTCTTCAGGGTTTTCGGGCAATAAGTCTCTTGCTGAGGCTGTTTGAGGCAGAATGAAAATATAAAAAAAAGCAAATACAACTAAAAGCGGCAGATACTTATGAGGGCATAGAGAGCGCATCTTCTTTCCAGTAAAAAATTGCACATCGTTTAAAATTACTGTATAAAGCCATTTTATAGTTTAAAAGTCAAGTCAGAATCCAACAGTCCGAAGTTGACGGGGTTTTCGTTGAATATAGCAAGGGGTAAATGAAAATGACATTTTCAATAATTGATTCCATTGGTAATACGCCGCTGATTGAAATAAAAAATTTAAATCCTGTAAAAGGGGTAAAGATTTTTGCCAAGCTTGAATATATGAATCCGGGAGGATCGGTTAAAGACAGGGCTGCTTTGTATATGATTAATGCAGCAGAAGAATCAGGTGAGCTGACCTATGATAAAACCGTGATTGAGGCCACTAGTGGAAATACTGGCATTGGACTTGCTATGATTTGTGCGATTAAAGGGTACAAAATCGCGTTAACAATGGCGGAGAATGCAAGCGAGGAACGTAAAAGTATTTTGAGGGCCAGGGGCGCGCAAATTATTTTGACCCCCAAGGGTTTGGGCTCTGATGGAGCGATTGAAGAGGCGTATCGGCTTGCAAGGGAAAACCCGGATAAATATTTTCTTACTGATCAGTATAATAACCCAGCCAACTGGCAGGCGCATTATCACACGACTGGGCCTGAGATCATTGAGCAAACCGATGGTAAGGTATCTTCACTTGTGGCGACGATAGGCACCAGTGGGACATTGATGGGACTTTCCAGACGACTTAAGGAATATAATAAAGATATCCGTATTGTATGTACAGAGCCCTACCTAGGCCATAAAATTCAGGGTTTGAAAAACATGAAAGAGTCTTATACCCCTGAAATAATGGAAAAAGGCCGGCTTGATGAGACAATTAATATTGATGATGATACTGCCTTTGAAACTGCACGGATGCTGTCTGTTAAAGAGGGGTTGTTTGTAGGGATGAGCAGTGGGGCTGCTATGGCAGCAGCCATTGAAGAAGCAAAGAAAATTAAAAAAGGTGTCGTGGTGGTGATTTTACCCGATAGCGGGGAACGTTATTTATCCACCAGTCTTTTCGCTGTGGAAAAGCATATTGGCCTGACGCTTTATAATACGCTTTCAAAAGCCAAAGTTCCTTTTGAACCCATAGAAAAAGATAAAGTTACGGTCTATACCTGTGGGCCAACGGTTCATGAAAGCCTCAATATTGGCCAGCTTAGAAGATATGCTTTTACAGATCTATTGATACGTTACATTGAATATCACAATATTTCCGTTAACCATGTGGTTAATATCACGGATTATGATGATAAGACCATTCAGGGATCTCATGCTGCAGGTGAAAAACTGTCTGATTTCACCCAAGGGTATTTTGATGAGTTTCGCGCAGACATGGGAAAACTTAATATCCGGGAAGCAGAAGCTTATCCAAAAGTTTCAGATCATTTTGAAGAGATGGTTGATCTGGTGCGACAGCTTCAATCCAAACAGCATGCATATGAAAAATTGCACTCGTTGTATTTTGATATTGGCAATTTGCCGGGATATGGTGAGTTTTCAAGTACCAATTTGGATAAAATTAAAGTTGGAGCAACCGTGGATTTAGATGAATACGAAAAGCGTAATCCCAAAGATTTTACTTTATTAAAAAGGGTTCGTCTTTCTGAGCTTAAAAGAGGGGTGGGGGTAAAAACCCAATGGGGAAATGTGCGGCCTTCGCTTCATCTTCAGTGTGCAGCCATTGCCATGAAATTTTTGGGAGAAAATTTTGATATTCAGACCGGCAGCAGGGAGTTGATATTTCCCCATCATGAAAATGAAGTGGCCATTGCCAAAGCGGCAAAAGGGGCCAATCTTGCGAAATACTGGTTGCATTGTGATCCCATACAATATGATGGTTCGTTGGGATTTGAAACCATTAAATCATTGACAATTTCAGCACTGGTCCAAAAGGGATGGGC
>JAWSVH010000145.1:0-5361 GCA_033852015.1 Desulfobacula sp. | reverse complement strand
TGTTAAAGAAGCATTTTCTAAACTTTCACAAATTGAAAAAGTTATCCTGTATGGTTCCCGTGCTAAAGGAAATTATAAAGATGGCTCGGATATAGATATTACATTATTAGGTGAAAATTTAAATTTAAAAACAGTTTACGCCCTTGAAGCTGCCATAGACGAACTATATCTGCCCTATACATTCGATATCTCCATATTTACCCAAATTGATAATGATGATTTAATTGAACATATTCTAAGCGTTGGGAAAGTTTTTTATGTGAAAAAGAATGTGACATTGCCAGAGGGTTGGGAGATTAAGAAGCTTGGTGACTTGGCAGAAATAAAAGGAGGTAAAAGAATTCCTAAGGGATACCGTTTAGAAACTGAACTTACCAGCTATCCATATATAAGAGTTACTGATTTTAATGACAATGGTAGTGTTGATATGAATGATCTCCATTACATAAATGAAGAAGTATTTAGCCAGATAAAAAAATACACGATTTCATCAAAAGATTTATATATTAGCATAGCAGGTACTATCGGTAAAACAGGTATTATTCCTAAAGAACTTGATGGTTCTAATTTAACAGAAAATGCTTGTAAGCTTGTATTTAAAAATGAGGTTGATACAAAATTCATTTATTATTTTACTAAAAGTGATGCTTTTTTAAAACAAGCAGGGCTTAATACAAGAGTTGCAGCAATGCCAAAACTCGCTCTAACTCGACTTAAAACAATTAGTTTGTTGTTTCCAGAGTCACTTTTTGAGCAAAAACGCATAGTAACCATTTTAGACAAAGCTTTTGCCACTATAGCCAATGCAAAAGCCAATGCCGAACAAAACCTTAAAAACGCTAAGGAACTTTTTGAAAGTTTTCTGCAAGGGGTGTTTGAGAATAAAGGTGAGGGTTGGGAAGAGAAAAAATGGGGCGACTTATGCCATTTTGTTAGAGGACCTTTTGGAGGCAGTCTAAAAAAATCAATGTTTAAAGAAGAGGGCTATGTTGTTTATGAGCAAAAACACGCTATACACAACCATTTTAATAAATTAAGGTATTTCATTGATGAGAATAAATTCAATGAAATGAAAAGATTTGAAGTAAAGTCTGGTGATATTATTATGAGTTGCTCCGGCGTAACATTAGGTAGGGTTGCTGTTATCCCAGAAAATATAAAGAAAGGAATTATTAACCAAGCCCTGTTAAAATTAACTCCAAACAAAAACATATCAATTCACTTCCTTAAACATTGGTTAAGAAGTCAAATATTTCAAAATATCATATTTGAACATTCTGGAGGAGCGGCAATTCCAAACGTTCCTGGTGTAAAAATTCTAAAAGAAATAATTATTCCACTACCAAACATCAAAGAACAGGACAAAATGGTTCGAAATATTGAATTGATATTGGCCGAAACAAAAAAACTTGAAGCCATCTATCAACAAAAAATAGAAGACCTGGAAGAGTTGAAAAAGTCAGTATTGCAAAAAGCGTTTAATGGTGAACTAACCTAAAAAAGAGATTGCCCTATGAACGAGAACCAATCAGAAATTGTCCTGTACACCACAACAGATGGCAAAATCAAAATCGACACGATTTTTCAAAATGAAACCATCTGGTTGACTCAGAAAAAAATAGCGCAACTTTTTGATGTGAATATCCCTGCAATATCAAAGCATTTAAGCAAGATTTATGAAGAGGGTGAATTACAGAAAGGGGCAACTGTTTCCAAAATGGAAATAGTTCAGCAGGAAGGCAGCCGGAAGGTGACCCGAAACAAAGAGTATTATAATCTTGATGCTATAATAGCCGTTGGATATCGGGTTAATTCTAAAAGAGCTACCCAATTTCGAATATGGGCGACTAATGTTCTGAAAGAGTATATCATCAAGGGCTTTGCCATGGATGATGAACGTCTTAAACAGACAGATAAATGGGATTACTTTGATGAGTGGTTGGAGCGTATTCGGGATATTCGGGCTTCGGAAAAGCGATTTTATCAAAAAATCCGTGATATTTATACCACCTCGATCGATTATGATAAAACCTCTGAACAGGCACAGATTTTTTTTAAGAAAGTACAAAATAAAATGCTCTGGGCTACAACCGGAAAAACAGCGGCAGAACTCATTAAAAACCGAAGTAATCCTGATGCGTCAAATATGGGGCTGACTTCATGGCAAGGTTCAATGGTACGAAAACAGGATGTGTCCATTGCCAAAAATTACCTGAATGCTGATGAAATAAAAGATTTGAACGAAATCGTTACCATGTATCTGGATTATGCGGAAAGGCAGGCTCGTCAGAGGAAAACCGTTACTATGGAACAATGGGCCGATAAGCTTGATGGCTTTTTAGAGTTTAATGAACAAAAACTATTAATCCATGCCGGGAAGGTTAAGGCACAGGTTGCCAGTAAAATTGCCAGTGAACGGTATGAAGAATTTGATCAAAAACGGAAAAAAGCACAAGCCCTGGCAGCGGATGAAGCAGACTTAAAACAACTTGAAGAAATAGAAAAGAAACTGCTTGAGAATTTGGAGAAACAGGATGAATGAAGCTGAAACAAGAGCAGAGTTAATCGATCCTAAACTTAAAGCCTGTGGCTGGGGGGTTGTAGAGGATTCCAAAATTCTTCGTGAACGCAATGTCTGTAAAATTACAGATGGCAAAATACAGGTGGGTGGTGGCAGAAGAAAACCACTTTTTGCCGATTACATTCTTGTTTACAAAGGTATTAAACTTGCGATTGTTGAAGCTAAAAGTGATGACCTGGAAGTGGGCGAAGGGGTTGCACAGGCAAAACTTTATGCTGCTAAACTAAATTTAGAAACTACATACGCCACGAATGGAAAACAGATTTATCAAATCTGTATGAAAACGGGTGCCGAGGGTTTGGTGAATAATTTTCTTTCGCCCAAAGAGCTTTGGGATAAAGTTTATACCGATCAGAATGACTGGCGGGAAAAATTTGCAGATATTCCTTTTCATGATAAAAGCGGCACCTGGCAGTTACGCTTTTATCAGGAAATTGCTGTAAAAAACACGTTGGAAGCCGTCGCACAAAAAAAAGACAGAATTTTACTGACCCTTGCCACAGGAACAGGAAAAACGGCAATTGCTTTTCAAATTGCCTGGAAACTGTTTCAAACCCGTTGGAATCTGAATCGTGATGGACAAAGAAGGCCAAGAATACTGTTCTTAGCTGATCGCAATATTTTAGCAAACCAGGCATTTAATGCATTTTCAGCATTTCCTGAAGATGCCATGGTTCGCATAACCCCCAAAGAGATCAGGAAAAAAGGGAAGGTGCCTACCAACGGCAGCATCTTTTTTACCATTTTTCAATCATTCATGTCTGAATCCACCGATGATAGAAAATTGGGCAATAGAAAATTTGAGAATAAAGAAAATCATGCAGATTATTTAATGGTGGCAGAGTCCCAGGCAGAATATAAAGCTTCAAATTATAATTTCGGCGAATATCCAAAAGACTATTTTGATTTTATTATCATTGACGAGTGCCATCGTGGCGGAGCCAATGATGAAGGAAACTGGAGAGGTATTTTAGAGTATTTTTCACCGGCTGTACAATTGGGTCTTACTGCCACACCCAAACGAAAGGACAATATTGATACCTATAAATATTTTGGGGAACCTGTTTATACCTATTCGCTCAAAGATGGTATAAACGACGGGTTCCTCACGCCATTCAAGGTAAAACGAATCAAAACAACGCTTGACGATTATATATACACAAGTGATGACAATGTTATTGAAGGCGAGATTGAAGAAGGGAAAAGATACGAAGAAGCTGATTTTAATAAAATTATTGAAATAAAGGAACGGGAGGCAAAAAGGGTTCATATTTATATGGACGAAGCCAATCAGAATGAGAAAACCATAATCTTTTGTGCCACACAAATTCACGCAGCCGCAGTTCGTGATCTGGTAAATCAATATAAAAAAAGTAAAGATCCGAATTATTGTGTCCGTATAACTGCAAACGATGGTGAAAAAGGCGAGCAGTTTTTACGGGAATTTCAGGATAATGAAAAAACAATTCCAACAGTATTAACCACGTCCCAAAAGCTATCAACAGGTGTTGATGCCAGAAATATTCGTAACATTGTTTTAATGCGTCCGGTAAATCAGATAATTGAGTTTAAGCAAATAGTGGGAAGAGGTACTCGATTATTTGATGGGAAAGAATTTTTTACTATTTATGATTTTGTAGATGCTTACCAGCGCTTTTCAGATCCTGAATGGGATGGAGAACCGCTTGAAGAGATGGCTTGTCCTGATTGCAAAGAAGCGCCCTGTGTTTGTGAAAAGAGGCCACTTCAACCTTGTAAAATTTGTGATCAACGTCCTTGTGTTTGTGAAAAAGAACCGCCACAACCCTGTGAAAAATGCGGGCAAGGGCCGTGTGTCTGCATAAAAAAAGTTAAAATAAAGCTCAGAGATGGAAAAGACCGTGAAATACAACACATGATTGCCACTTCCTTTTGGAGTGCTGACGGTAAACCAATATCGGCAGAAGAATTTTTAAATAATCTGTTTGGAGAACTTCCTAATTTTTTCAAGAATGAAGATGAACTGCGTATTTTATGGGGTAATCCAATAACACGCAAGACCTTGCTTGAAAAATTGGATGAAGCAGGTTTCGGAAAAGAAGAACTAAATACTTTACAAAAGCTGATTAATGCAGAAAAAAGTGATTTATACGATGTTTTGGAATATGTTTTTAACAGCGACAAAAAACCGATAACAAGAGAAGAGCGAGTGACAAGAGCTAAAGCAACAATTTTTGCTTTGCTCAACGACAAACAAAAAGAGTTCATAGAATTCGTATTGAGTAAATATATAGAAACAGGTGTTGAAGAGCTTTCCCAGGAAAAATTACCCATCTTACTTACAAATAAATATCAATCACTGGAAGATGCAAAAGAAATATTGGGAGACGTAGCAAATATTAGTTCATTGTTTATAGAATTTCAGCAATATTTGTACCTTCAGAAAGTGGCATAAATTAAACTCGGTCGTAGTTTTTCAGGCACTATAAATGTAACGACAGTCTTTTATTATCAATTTCAATGCTTGTTTTGGTATACGTTAGTTTATTAATGATTTTGCCATCTTTAAGATGTAATATATCAAGTCCTTTTCTGACTTCAGTTAGATTTTCATATCCAGATTCGGTTGAAGGCCATTCAAGCACCCAGCGGTACATCACTTTTTGAACTGCCTCATCAATAAATATTTCTTCTTCAAAAAATCTGAAATTTGTGTGATCATCAAACCAGTTTTGCCAAGCTTTTCGTATCGCTTTTGAACCCTTGGCATAAGCGCCGGTCCAATTTTCAAAAAAAGCATC
>JAWSVH010000144.1:0-18773 GCA_033852015.1 Desulfobacula sp. | reverse complement strand
CTGCTACAGAATCCACAACCAAGATATCCACACCTCCACTTCGAACAAGCATATCTGCAATTTCAAGTGCCTGCTCTCCGGTATCCGGTTGAGATACCAAAAGTTCATCACAGTCAACACCTAACTTTTTTGCATATCCGACATCCAGAGCATGCTCTGCATCAATGAAAGCGGCTATTCCACCTGTCAGTTGCGCCTGGGCAACCGCATGAAGTGCCAAGGTGGTTTTTCCAGAGGACTCTGGCCCGTAGATTTCAATCACCCTGCCACGTGGATACCCACCAACACCAAGGGCTTTATCCAAGGCCAGCGAACCTGTTCGTATCACAGGAACGGCTTCAATTGGCCGACCGCCCAACTTCATGATAGATCCTTTTCCAAATTGACGTTCAATCTGACCCATTGCGGTTATTACCGCTTTTTCTTTGTCAGAAGTTTTTACCTTGTCTGAAGTTTTTTCCATCCTGGCTCTCCTAAATTAAACCCAATAAGTATATCGTCCATAGCACAAATGCTGATAAAACACCTGCCATAACATCATCCAATACAACCCCTGCTCCGCCTGGGAAATTATTTTCAAAATATCTTGCCGGCATGGGCTTTAATATATCAAAAAACCTGAATATAAAAAAACCAGCTATAATCGTGGACACCTGAACAGGAACCACTGACAAGGTCACAACATACCCTGCTATCTCATCGATCACAATACAGCCGGGATCTTTTTTTTCAATTATCTTTTCCGCCTGATCTGCAATATAAATGGCCAAGAGTATAAGACTTATCAAATATATCCCACAAAACACCGGCGTCATCACCAATAAAAGCAACGCAAAAGGTATTCCGACAAGCGTACCGAATGTCCCGGGTGCAAAAGGAATTTTACCGACAAATCCCCCGGTGGCAACAAATAATATAACTTTTTCTTTTACATTCATTTTGCAGTTCTATATTCTGTATCAATCCCTGTCAAGAGAGTCAGAGTCAAACACGTTGGCATCCCATAAAATCTGATTGTAAACATCTTTTAAAGGTATGCCTTGCTGTGTCGCCACTTTCCTGGCAATTTCATATTCTGGAACAAATCGAAGGCTGTTATCAGGATTAATTATTTTTTTTACCTCAAGCTTCCCGAACCGGGTTTCAACCATCGCTTGCTCCCGCAAAAGAAAGGATCGTTCACATTCATGATAACGCACCCCAATGGAGGTGGTTTGGGTAAGAATAATCTGAATGATCCCATCCAAATCTGTTTTACGGCAAATCACTTCAATCTGAATCCCCGACCTGTTTTTTTTCATCCCCACAGGGATATAGCAGACATCCAAAGCCTTATTTTCAAACAACATTTCCATCAAAAATCCTGATATCTCAGGGCTCATATCATCCACATTGGTTTTAACCACCACCACCTTTTCTTTGCGGATCGTACTTTGGTCTGTCCTTTCCCCGGTTGACGGTTGCCCTAAAACAATTCTCAAAAGATTCGGAAGCGTTCCACCGGTATCTCGGTTCCCGGCACCATACCCCACCTGTTTAACCGTCATCGGAGGCATCTTTCCAAAAACTTTGGCGAGCGTTGATATAATAGCCGCTCCCGTAGGAGTAACAATCTCCGTTGTTGCATCAGATGAACACACAGGAATATCTTTTAAAATAGCAATGGTGGCCGGAACCGGGACAGGTATTTTCCCATGTGAACACGTCACAAAACCTGAACCCAGAGGAATAGATGAAGCATACACCTGCTTAATTCCCAGATATTCAATTGCCATGAACGTACCCACAATATCGACAATAGAATCAATGCCGCCAATTTCATGGAAATGTACAGTTTCAATGTCTTTTCCATGAATATGTGCTTCGGCCTGGGCAATTTTTTCAAAGGCCTCAAGACTGTTTGCCTTAACCGTGTGTGACAAAGCACTTGTCTCAATCATGGATCTGATATCTTTATAATTTCTGGAGGATTTATCTTCACCCTCTAACTGAACCATTAAATTAATCGCTTTTAAATGATGTTTAAAAACAATCTTGGTCTTTAATTTGAATCCCGTTAGCAATTCAGACAATTCTTTTTGCAACCAATTAACCGGCACACCCAAATCTATCAAGGCTCCAAGAGTCATATCACCGCTAATACCAGAAAACACATCAAAATATGCAATCATATCAAGACACGTCCCCGGCTGCATGAACCTTTAAAATTTCCAATACCAATTTTGCTGAATTTTCCATATCCGATAAAGCAATCGATTCGTCAAGAGTATGAACATCTGTCATACCGGTTCCTAAAACCCCGGCAACAATACCCTTTCCAAAAAAAATGTTTGCATCGGCTCCGCCACCAATGGTTTTATTTTCCATAGCGATTCCAATATTTTGGGCCGCTTTTTTAGCAAGTAAAATCACTCGATGATCTTCAGGAATATTTGTATGGGGGAAATCATTTTCAACAAGTGCTTCAATTCTTGGGAATTGTGAATCTATTTTAAAACTTTTGGCAGACTCATAAAAAGCATTAACAATATCATTTGTAACCGATTCCAACTTTTTGAGATCATGGCTTCTGGCCTCCCCTTGAATTTCCACAAACTCAGGGACAATGTTTGTAGCCACTCCCCCTTTAATCGTACCAAGGTTACAGGTAGTCTCCGCATCAATCCGGCCAAGGGTCAACCCAGAAATTGCCTTTGATGTCACCAGGATTGCATTCACCCCATTTTCCGGCGCTGCACCGGCATGGGCAGCTTTGCCATGAATTTTAATTGTAATCTTATTTGCGGCCGGCGCTTTCGTAACAATACCTTGCGTATCTGTTGAATCAAGAATATACCCGAATTTAGAGTCCATTAATGAATAGTCAAAATTCTTAGCCCCTAAAAGCCCGATTTCCTCACATACAGTAAAAATAATCTCCACCGGCGGATAATCCAGCTTATCTTCTAAAATCACCTCCATAACCTCAAGAATAATGGCAATGGCAGATTTATCATCTGCACCCAAAACTGTGGTCCCGTCACTTTTAAAAATACCATCTTTAAACTGAACTTTAATTCCTTTACCCGGAGCCACGGTATCCATATGTCCTGATAAGAAAACAGGTTCCACACCCACATTGCCTTTAAACTTTGCAACAAGATTAGAACAATTGCCATTGACCTTATCTTTTGCCCCATCATAGCAGACACTCGCACCCATATCTGTTAAAATTTTCTCAAGTTCTAAGGCAACATCCAGTTCCTGCCTGGACAAAGAATCAATCTTGACAAGGGATTCAAACCGTTGCCCCAGTCGTTTCGGGTTAATCATATAATATTCCTTTAAAGATCAAAATCCACATTGGCAAATCAAAAGGTATTATATACTAGATTTTATGGGTTAATTCCATCATTAATTACCAAGCTCAAACCAATACATCCACCAACATTTCGTCTTTAAAAATAACTTTTTGCACACTCACTTTGATTTATGGTAGTATTCGACTTGAGGCTATGATATATCACCTCGTGTTGAAACTGGTATCAACAATCGCTATAACCTCTTGCGGAAGTGCGCGGCTCACTGGTGGGGCCCTCGGACTTCAAAAAGAATAATTCTTGGGCTTTAAAGCTTGCCTGAACAAATGAATTTCCCATAAACCGTATTATTTTATACAAATTCTTCAATTTCCCAAAATATTCACGTATCCTGTTTAAACCTATCAATTGACACTGAATTGACAGGAAGTTGACAGGGATTTTAGATCTTTGAGGTATCTTATGGGAATTAATCTTTATTGTCCAACTTGTTACAAAAGCTTTAAACTTGGAACCAAAATTTGCACATGTAAACATTCGTTTGTAAGAAACAAACAATACAGAGTCCGAATAAAAATTCATGGAAAATGGAAAACTAAAACAGCACCTTCACTTGAAAAGGCAAAACTAATTGAAGCTAAATTCAAACTACAAGCCCAAAGGATAATTAAGCGCTCTATATCTCCCACAATTGAATCAGTCTGGGAACCTTACTTGATTTGGGCAAAATTCAATAAACGATCATGGATTGACGACAGAATACGCTGGATTAAACATGTTGCGCCTTATTTGACTGGCGAATTATCCAAAATAAAGCCTTCTGATATTCAGTTCATTCTTACAAATATGGCTGAAATGGATTCTCCAAGAGGAGGAAAATATAAACCAGGGACAATAAAGCTAACATTTGCACTAATCAGGCGTGTTATCAATTGGAGTATAGAACAAGGTTTTTATCAAGGTTCTAACCCATGTAATACAATTAAAATACCATATTTTGATAATCAAGTTACCAACCCTTTAAATAAAAAAGGACTAAAATCATTGTTAAAAGTCCTTGATCATTGGAACAATGAAAGAGCTGTTCATGTTATAAAGTTTGCACTTTATTCAGGTAAACGAAAAGGAGAAATATTATCTCTGACTTGGGATTGCCTTGATCTTGAAAATAACTTTATAACTTTTAAAGCAACAAATATGAAAAATAAAAAAGTCCAAACTATTCCAATAAATAAAACTTGTATCGCAATTCTGAAAAGATGCTTAGAAATTAAAATTTCAGATTTTGTTTTCCCATCAACAGCGGGGAACTTTTATTCAACTCTCCCAAAAACATGGAAGCGTATAAAAAAGAATGCGGATATCAATATAAGATTTCATGATTTAAGGCACACATATGCCAGCTACCTTGCCTCTTCAGGAAAAGTTGATATATACACCTTAAAAGAACTTCTTGGACATTCCACCCTTGAGATGACTCAACGGTATGCACACCTGGTTAATGGAGCGCTTAGAAAGGCTGTTAATGTAGCAGACAATGTGTTTACCCTATAAAAATTCTCGTACATCATTATCATAGGGGCTAATATAGGAAGAAATGATCAACAACAAATATAAAGTTTTTCCGACGACAATTAAAATTCCTGGTTCCAATATTCTTTAACTATCTAATTTAATAAAATAAAAGCTTGTATATAAAAATAGATTTGCTTATTTCAAGCAAACTATATTGCATTATTAACCAAAATATCTTCAACCTCTTGTGTCTGCAATCCAAGATATCCCATCGTAACAGCAGGACTGGCATGAAGGTATCTCTGTGTGATTTTCTCAATAGGAACACAAAATACGGTCCTTTGAATATAGCCCCATGTTTTTCTTAAAGTATGAGTGCCGTATTTACCCTTCAAATTAATAGAATCTGCCCACCCTTTTATCAGCCTATTTAATGAAGGAATTGTGATAGGATCATTACCCTTTCTACCAGTAAATAAAAAATCATCATCGTCTTTATCTGTTGACCTAAAGAAATTTTGCAGGGCATCAAAAGATGGCTTGTTAATTACCAGAACATTTGGCTTGCCTGTTTTATTCTCAACAATTGATATTGAATCACCTATCTGTGAATTTTTAACCTGACTAACTTTAAGTTTAAGCAAATCCCCTGCCCTAAGTCCATTATTAATACCTATAGTGAATAGAAATAAATCACGGGGTTTATCAGCAAGGAGTTTTTTAATATTTTTAACATCTTTAATTTTCCTGATTGGCTCTACAGTTTTTTTGATTCCCTTTCCCGGTTTATTATTAGCTCGTGTCATCTTAAAGCCTCTCATTATTTATGTTAGTTTTTATGCTTATAATAATATATAACTAACATTCAAAGAGCAAGTATTTTCTAATTTTTTATCAATTTGAGCCTAACCATCTGAAAATAAAGATTATATTAAAACAACCGAATGTTAGTCTTTGTATATTAACTAACATTCAATTAAGATCATCTTTTTCAAAATAAATATTTTGTCATTTTTTATTGGTATTTGACAGCTGATTCAGTGCAAGCTTAATTATATTTCCAGCCGCTTCCTGGCAAAGAATATTCTGAACAACATCAGGCCCGCCAAACCCTGTAGTTGAACCATATTTGATATTATACGCAACATCTCCACCAGTAAATCGCTCTTGACCACTCATAGATGCCAAAACAACCCCATCAGATGTGTGATATTGCACCGAGTACACAAGAGACCCTCTCCCAGCGCCAAAACCAATAAAAAGCCTTGCCGCCTGATTCCCTGGCTCAAAAAGTATGACATCAACATTTAAAGCAATGCTATCTGAAGAATCTTGAACTAAATTAAAACCCGCAATTATTAATTGCGCTCTTAAATATCGATCAAGTTCTTCCAATACACCATTGTTAACGTCTTCACTCTTAATCAAAATTTTAATATTCTGATTAATATTTTTCAAATTTTGTAAAGGTTGAATTTCGACCTGTTTTGCTGAGCATGAGAACAAAAATAAAACGGCAAATACAAAAATTAAATAATTTTTCAAAGCTTTCTCCTTCCTTTACTTTTAGTAAGCCCACAAGTTGATATCAAATATAATAATTTACTATATGGCAACCTCAATAGGAGCTTTGACTTATTCACAGCATCGCCCCCATGAAACCACCCAATATATCAGTAAGGATTGCTCCAATTACAAACAAAATTATCATAACAGGTATATCCTTTCAAAAAAGCCTATTGTCCTTACCACAACTAAAACATATTGGTAGATCATTAACAAACTTGACTTTATCAATGGAAAATTGTTTTTTACAATAATAACAATTCTGTAAGCCTCCTGCATCTGCATCATTTGCTAACTCACCAAATTTATCTAATTCTGAAGGGTCACCCCCCTTCAACAAACCCCTAATTTCTCTAAGCAACTCAACCCGAACATTAATTTTAAAGTACCAACAAACTATTTCCCTACAGACAAGAAAGATAACAATCCAAACAATCAAAAAGATTGAAACATAAAACAAATCAGATCCAGACATAAACCTCCTCCTTTTTTCTATCAACCTCCTCCAAAAACTTCTTTTCCTACAGAAAAAAAAACACACAGACACCTAAAGACACATACAAAAAAAGAAGCATCTGTACTTAAAAAATCAAGGCCACTGCATCAAGCCAAAAGATTTTCTTGTCTGAGGAGCTGTTTCACCATACCCTCTTGCCTGCCTATTATAATGATAATCAACAACTTTTATAAAAGTCGACAAACATACTTTTTTATCATCAGGCTCTTTAAAAGCTTTTAAGCATATCCATTGTTTTACTTTATTCTTTTTGTCTTCTGTGTACACACCAGTTGCCTCCGCTTTTCCTATCATCTCAGCATAAATTTTTAATTTTTCCATATCGTAAGCAGACCAATTTGGGCTGTTTTTATCTTCAACCTTAACCTCCAATTCAACTTCATCCTCCACCTGCTCTGAATCTTTTTTTTCCAAATCTCTCCCACAATACCTACAAACTATCGCCTCTGCTTTTATAATCTCTGCACAATAAGGGCATTTTTTATTATCACCTGTGGATATCTGAATTTCTTCAACTCTTTCTATGTCAGGGCTTAATACCAAAGCAGCGATAATTCCCACCAGAGGACTTAAAAAGAGAGAGAGAAAGAAAAACCCAACACCAGAACGTCCCTTATCATTAGCTATCAGAGCAGCAATCATACAAAGTGCTATCCATGCAAAAAACCACATAAACACCCCTTTTAATTATAAATACAACACGAACATGTAACTCATAGCCCGTAGACTTATCCCCGTCAACAAAATAAATTCAAAACTATGAATTGCTCGAATATCAAAAAAACTTTTGGTGAAAGGCTACGATCAATAAGGCTTTCACAAAATCTATCTCAAGAAAAACTTGCAGAGCTTGCAGATTCAGATAGAACTTATATCAGCGATGTAGAATTAGGAAAAAGAAATATCAGTTTAATAAATATCTGTCGCTTAGCCTCTGCCCTTCAGATTGAAATTAAAGATTTCTTTAATGATTAATCCCAATTAAGTCTTAAACAAAACTCTAAGCTGTAAACATAGTTTATCCGTATCAAGATAATATTAGCATGTAAATAAAAAATCGCTTTCTTTCGTAAATTGTGAGCTATCTCAACATAGATTGAATATTCATTACTCAAGACCTCATTACAGGCCGATACCAAGCATTATAGATCGATTCAATACCATTACATCAACCCTAACAAAATAGCCCTACACAGAGCCATGTGGGGCGATAGTTAACTATAATGGATATTTCATTTTTATAATAGATTCAATAACATACAAAAGGTCGACGTTAAGCACCCCTCTGTCAATAAACGACATCTCACAAAACTCGACCCAAAGCCAATAGAAACAACCCCATTATGATGATTTTATTCTTATTTATCAGATGTTTATTCCAAGCCAACAAAGATAATCAATACCATTATTGCTTGCAACAAATCTTATTGTACTTAAGCGCAAAACCATTATCAATAAAGGCGTTATGGCAGGAGTCTACCCGTATAAATGAATTGAAATACTAAGGAGGTTGTTAAAGATATCGCTGGCTCTATTACGATTTCGCTTGACAATCTACGATACTTACTGTATAATATGTCATAATAATACTATAGAATAACATGATAAAAATAATCTCGTCAAGCTATTTTTTTATTTTTTTTAAAAAAGTTCAAAATTGTTTTTTGAAACCCTGGGAATTAAAAGAACTTCGGCCTTAGAAAAAACGCCAATCAAGCAAGAAATCTAATACCGCTACGATTCTTAATCCCTTAATTACAATTTGTGCAGCAATATCATTTAATTCTGATAGATGCTTTATTATTAACCGGGCTATAAACCCAAAGCTACTCTTATGCAAAATGGGAGAACTTACCAAACAAAAGGAGGTTTTTATTTTAAAGATTAAATCTAAAAAAAGAGGCAAAAGGCCACAAGAAAACTTTATTAACACTAAAATCAAGAGGCTCTATGAATAAGAAATTAATAGGCAAAAAATTTAGCAAACTGACAATTCTTAGTGAGGCACCCCCTTATATTTATCAAGAAAAATATTCTATTCCAAAAGTAAAAGTTATATGTTCTTGCGGTAAAACATTAGATGTCAGGATAGAAAGCTTAACATCAGGGCGCACAAAGTCGTGTGGGTGTTTGAAGAAAGATCCAAGATATAATACTCTCAAAGCTCTAAAAAAGATGAATTTTGATAAAGCTTTCATTGCTTTTCACGAAACAAAAGGATTGTATTACTGCAATAATCAAGCAGCATTCGCAAAGGGATTTGGCCTATCACCATCAGGAATATCGAGCTGTTTATCTGGAAAAAGCCAGCATATAGGTGACTGGAACATTAAAAGACCATCTGAAGAAATAAAACTAACTGTAAATTTAGAGTTATGTAAGGCAAATCAAGCCTATGTTCATATCAACGATGAGCAACAAGTCATTGAACAATCCATGAGCTTCATAACAAACAGCTTATGGTCTTAACAAAATCATCTTCACATAAATAATTTCAGGTAATTATATTATTAACATCACATTAAAAGGAAACAAGAAAGATAAATAAAATAACAAAAAGAAAAACTATAATCAGTCTCTTTATGTATTTTTCTTCATATTTATAGTTTGTAATTCATTAATATCTTATAGGAACAAGTATGAAGAGTATTGATATCAAAGTACCTTTCTTTAGAAATAATCCTATTTTTATTTTTTTGGGTTTATTTTTTTGGTACAAAATATAAATAGAAAAGAAATGAAGATGTCATGGTTAAAAAGAAAGAAATGAAGATGTCATGGTTAAAAAGAAAGAACTAAAGAACTGTTTATAATTTAAAAAAGGATTTAAAAAATTTATGGTAGAGGCCTTAAGCATTAACAAAGAACAGAAAACAAAAATTATTGTAGATGATAAGATTATGGGATGGGGTAAAACGTCAAATATAATTAATGAAATAATTAATAATCCAGACAAAAAATACGTGTTTAGTTGTATGTATTTAAAAGAAGTTAAGAGAGTTATTGAGAGCTGTGAATCCAAAAACCTTATATGCCTTGAACCCCAATCGAATAAAAACATTGGGGGTAAGTCTCAAAATCTCAAAGAGCTAATTAATTATGGTAAAAACATTTGCATGTCTCACGAATTGCTTAAAACAATTGATCGGGAAACAATAGAGTTATTCAGGAATCAAAACTTTACTCTAATAATTGATGAAGCCATAGACTGCATTGAATTGCTTGATGATATTTCTGATTTTCAAAAAGATACTATGCTTAATGCTGAACATATATTTATTGATCCAATCACCTCCAAAGTAACTTGGAATAAAGATAAATACCCTTCTGTTATTAAAGATGAGATGGACGTATTCATAAAAATAAAAAAGCTATGTGAGAAAGGATCTTTGTTTTGGTATAGAACTCCCCCAAAAGATGGGAGAGGGGAAAAAAATGAAATCGTTAATATGTTGCCAACTGTGATCTTCAATTGTTTTGATGAAGTTCGTTTATTAACTTATCAATTTGAAGGTTCTGTTATGGAAGCATATTTTAAATTCAACAACCTTGATTATGAAATTAACGAAATGGATTCAATAGAATTGAAGCAAAGAAAAAAAGAGATGAGCAAATTGATTACTATTATTGACAAAGAGCGATACAACAGGTTTGATGATAATCTTACTCTATCATTCAATTGTTTTAAGGAGATCGAAAAAAAAGGCAGCGTTCTTGCCAATAAAGATTATCAATCTATATCAAATACTTGTGATAATGTTATAGCCTATACAAAAAAACATTTTCTTCCAGGTCTTAGAAGAGAAGACCACATGTGGACATGCCCTAAGTCCTATAAAGAAAAAATTGTTGGTGTAACTGTAGTCAAAAATGGAAAGAACAAAACACTACCAGGAAGAAAAAAAGCGAAATATTTTACAGAACATGGTAACGATTGTGCTGAAAATGAAACAACTACTTTTGTTAGTTGTAATGTTAAAGCAACAAACGATTATGCTCATAAAAGAATGCTGCTATACATCCTTGCTCGTCACATGAACCCCAATCTTTATAATTTCTTCCATAACAGAGGAATTCCAGTATCAAAAGAAATATTTGCGCTTAATGAACTGATCCAATGGGTTTGGCGAAGTGCTATAAGGAATGACCAAAAAATTGTTTTGTTTTTGCCTTCTTTAATAATGCGTAGGCTTTTTATAGATTGGCTAAAATCAGTCGACCAATCTGAAGAAAGCATAGCTGCATAAAAAAAGGAGTTTTTGTATTGAAACTTGAAAAATTAAGCAAAACTAATCAAGGAATAGTTTTAGGTGCCAAAGCTGGTTATAAGTTCATCAACGGGAAAGTGTATAACCCAAAAGGCAATGAGGTAGCTTTCTTTTTGCATAGGGACAAAGGAAACTACAAAAGTTATAAAGTTAGCTTTTACATTGATGGTAACGCATATACAATACGACTTCATCGTTTCATAGCATATCAAAAATTTGGAGATGAAATTTTTGAGCCTGGGCAAGTTGTCAGACATTTGGATGGGGACAGCCTGAATAATGATGAAGACAATATTGATTTAGGAACTCAAAAAGATAATATGCAAGATATCCCTTCTGAGAAAAGAATTGAAAGAGCATATAAAGGATGGGTCACCAGATACAAAAAATTTTACAATGCCTGAACAAATTTGGCTGCCTAATACTTGAAACTGTCTTTACATGAAGCACCTTATCTGCTACATATCAGGTGCAAAGTTGACAGGGAAATTGACAGGAAATTCCTTTAGGCAGCAAAACCTCTTGCGGAAGTGCGCGGCTCACTGGTGGGGCCCTCGGACTTCAAATCCGATGTGGGGCGTTAATACCGTCCCGGGTGGGTTCGATTCCCATGCACTTCCGCCATTTTTCTCAATAATTTCAAATAGTTACTTGCCAACACTTTCATTCTGCCACGAATTCTTGGCGAGCCTAACTTTGATCATACCTGAAAATTAATTTTATCTATTATTAAGTGTAATTTCAAATACTACAATCAAGAACTATAAAATTTACCCAATTCATCTGATTTCTTCAAAAGGCTTGCCTTCATGTTTTGAATCCACCCATTTTACGCTACCTGTAGACGTGTCTATAACATAAAGATCTGGGAAGCTACGTCTCACTACTACTTGTAATTGATATCGCCCAATTGGGGCCATACTATAAGCTCCCATTAATAGGAAACATGACAATATAATACCAATGCCTGCCAATACTAAAACGCAATTATTCAAACGATTTACCTTATTCATTTTAACCTCACTATAATTAATTCTATGGTGGATAGTATGATAAACAAAAATCGGCAATCACTCAACCTCCTACCACCATTATCCGGTAATAAAGTTTTTTTAGTCATATTATAATTTTATTCTCCTACCAACACCTGCAAGTCCAAGCAGGCCAATGCCAAATAGGAGCATAGTGACAGGCTCAGGAACACTAAAACCAGCGTCGAAGTGTTTCATCTGTAATGCCTGGACATCAACGGTGCAAAATAAGCATAAAATGGACAAACATAAAAATGATTATTGAACGTATATACGTAGAACAAAGCCGAACAATGATAGCGTGGAATGTGACAATAAATAGGAATATCGTATCAGAATCAAACACATGCGCAACTATAAACACTTATTCAATGCAAAAAATATACCTTACTAATATTGAAGGCGATGAGGTGACTTGATAGTATTTGCAACTATTTAGGGCACTTTTTTCCCTATGAAATGAAATTCTCAATATGAAATAAGTTACACAGTTCTATGAAAAAAATCACATAATAAGCAGTGAGGAAATAAGGAAGAAATTTAGATTTTAATCAGACTATTTTTCATTCTACTTCATACAAAAGTCTAACAGGTAAAATTAAACTTTATTGGAGATTAAGCTGAGTCAGGGATATGATAATTATCTTTGATAACACTACAAAAAAATACAACTGTTTTATTTATCTTTAGGTTTAAAATGATTTCTGATTTGTTCAAACGTGTCGTCAATCACCCCCCCTTCTGTACTAAAAGGATTATCCCTATATTGCCCAGCCTTCAGCAATAGTTCTCCAGTCTCCAAATCATGGAATTCAATATGGAACATCCTAAATCTGAACCACACGTCCCAAAAACTTTGATAGCTTACAGTACAAACTAACTTGGGGGTTTTTAAAAATTCTTCCGTTATATCACCTGCCCTAATCTGAACAACTGAATCGGAGACACGATCGAATCCCAATTTTTTATCAGAAACCAAATCGACAGTTATTTTATCACTTGCCTTCTTTAAAAAGTTCTGAATACTGTCTGTTTTTGAAGCGAAATTTACATTTTGAGGTAAACTTCCTCCGGTTCTTGCAAGTACACTGATTGGATTTAGAGTGCTTTGGATCATACCTACGACTACTCCATTTTCATTTAACAAAGGACTACCACTGTTCCCAGCTTGAATTTCAACTGAAATTTGCAAATGATTCGGATTATCTTTTAAACCAACAGTAGAACTAATTAACCCTTTATTTAGCCTTGGAGAATTGCCAAGGATATCACTTAATGGGAAACCTATTGTGTAAACATCATCACCCATCTTATACTTTGACTCCTTTGATATGGGTAAGGACATTAGCTCTAATTTCTGAGTACTATTAATTTTTAATAACGCAAGATCATTCTCTTTGTCAGTTTCAATCACATCAGCAACATACCTTTTTCCCTTAATCCATAAGGATGCTTTACTTTCCTTTTCAAAAAGATGGGCGCAAGTCAGAATATATCCTTTTGAGTCAACAACGAAGCCGCTGCCTTGGCCCCCTCCCATAGGGTTTTCTTTATTTATAGAACGAACTCGAAATCCTAATTCTTTAAGCCGATTAAGCACGATTGGAAAAATTTTTCTTGGATCATCATTTCTTGAATCAGGTGAAATAAGGTAAACCATATTGTAATCATCATATTTGTCTTTGTTTACATCCGGATTAACTGATACTCTGGGAGAGGCACAACCAAATACCATTAAAAAACAGATAAAAATTGCAGTATATTTTAAAGTTACAAAAATAATAGCTTTATCACGAGATGGAATCTTATTCATTTTTCTATTACTCCAGTACTAATCAGTTACATTTCTTTTAATGTAGAAAACAGATAAAAACTTTATTCTATTATGATCATAACCGAATATGACAATAGCATTGAATTGGCAAGCACTTTAATTTAATTTACTATGTTTAAATTTTCGAGTGCCCTCTAAAATTTCAGTAAAGCAAAAGTTATGACTACTTAGATAAGCGTTTTATCATCATTGCGGTGTGAATCACCAAACAATTTGCCTGTTCAGGTGTAACAAACCCGGCGAAAAGAAATCAAAACGCCCTCTTTTTATCGCTATTCCAATTATTATTCTCATTATACTTGGTGGTGTTCTTACAACAACATTTTCACAGTTCCAATTAGACCCAGAAGCGATTGATGAACCATTTGGAAAAATCCACTCACCCGGTGCCGGATCAGTAACAAGCTGCGAAGTCAAAGTCACAGCAGGAACCCGAAACCTTAAGCCAGGGCAATATGTTTGGCTTGCCATAGATAAACCAACGGGACGGAATAAAATCGACAAAAAGTTTTAAAACTAGGGGTTTTACCGATTTACAAGTTTAAGAATAGATGTTATTGCCCGAGGAAGATTAAATAGCACCATTAAAATCAATTAATAATGCTGAACTATTGAAAAGGGGCGAGAAATGAAAAAGTTGTTACCTATTTTACTGTTGTTTTTTTGTATTGGAAGTGCGAACGCAGGAATCCCAGAAAATTTTAACTTTTATCTTGGGGCAGGCTACGGGTTAACCAAAGCTGATACTGGCGTTACAGGATTAACCGGAACAGCCAGTCTTGACGAAGACGACTCAGGATTTAAGGTTTTTGGTGGTATGAAAATTAATAGCTTTTTCGGCCTTGAATTGTCATATGCTGATCTTGGTTCAACAGAACTCACAGGAAATAATGGTGATGGCTTTACGATTGATGGAACAGCCTTAACTTTTATTGTTGATGGTGCAAAAATTGAAGCAGAGACAACCACAATCGCCCTGGAAGGTGTTATTTTTCTCCCTCTTGATAAACTGTCTGGGAATGATTCCTTGAAATACTTTGAGCCTTTCTTTAAACTCGGTGTGCATTTTTGGGATATGGAATATACGGTTGCTTCTGCAAGTACCAGCGCGACAACGGCTGATGATGATGGCGTTGATGCTGTTTTTGGTGCGGGTATAAACATCAATATAATAGAGAACCTTTCGGTGCGTGCAGAATGGCAGCGATTTATGACCGACGAAGAAGGTGATTATTTTTCTGGAAGTGTTATTTTCAACTTCTAATATAAAAAAAGCAGGGCCACACAAGGCCCTGCGCTAAAATTCCTTGACAACATACTGACCATTTAGTCATCCTTCCACGTTTGACGCAAAGCCCCTAAAACACCGGGGGCAACATGGAACAAAAAAATCTATTAAAAACTGGAAAAGATAATAATCTTGATCCGGTTTTACTATTTCCAGCAAATTCTAAAACCAAAGAAGTAAAATCGTACCCGCAAGATCCACAAAAAGCCAGTTTATTATTTCTACGTCCTGGCTATCTGGATTAATTCGGGCAGCTGCCAGCAGCAGAAAAAAGATTGAACTAAGCACAATCAACCATTTGGATCGGGCCATTGAAACCCATAAAAAAAATATCCTGGGGGCCTCTTAGGGTGAACGAAAAGCTTATGAGGTCATTGAAGGGTAGACATTCCAGGCTTTTAAACAACTGAAAATATTTTTGAAAGCACTTGAGTTACATAAGGGTTTCTTTAATTGTAGAAAGCAAAATTTCATTATCAACAGGTTTCGCGAACACATGAACTGCCCCAAGTCTTGAGGCAAGATTTAAATATATTTTAGGATCAATAACTCCACCACCAGATATGGCAATTATTTGTACTTCCGAATTTATCTTTTTCAATTCTCTGATAGATTCTAACCCCTCTTTCTCAGGCATTATAAGATCAGTAATAACAAGATCTGGTGAATATAACCCACGGCGCAAAAATATACTCATCTGTAAAAATCATGTCTTTTCTGCGCTCATTGGTAATTTTTGCAGTTGGGACCATGTCCACAACTTCATGCTGTTTTATACCCTCGAGTGCCTCGGGCCAGGTCACTTCAGACTCACTAATATACTGGAAGTTAATACCGTTAATGTTGAATATGTGCGTCAAATAATCTATGGCGATTCCCTGGACTTTCCCATGCGTTAACATAAAGGGTGGACTATGGCCTATTCGAACACGAACGGTATAACTTTTATTTATCCAGGATTTCTCTTCAGGGCTCAATTGCAATTTTGAGTCACTTCCGAAACACGGCGATATAATAATAAGAAGTATGATCCAGACGATATGAATTATTTTATTTGGACACATAAATTTAAAAAAATAGAGAATTGTTTAAATACTTATTAAAAGCAATTTAAAACCTACTTTATGTTTAAAAAAAATACAAGGTCAAAGATTCAAGCCGACTTCGAATAAAACCCAGTTTCAATAAATGCAAATAAGCATGACGGTTAGGGTTGTGGCCCGGTTCAACTTCTGGTATGGCTTTGGGTGAAGTTTGAATCTAAAATAGAGTGTGATTTATATGGAGGCGTTGAAAATGGTCATATCTGAATATCACTCCATTGTTGTCATGCCAGAGGTTAAAACGCCCTACCCCACCATCCTGGAATTTTTAACAAACCGATTTCCAGCTATCGGGCCGGACATTTGGGAAACCAGAATCCATTCAAAAAAAGTTCTGGCCGAGACGGGGAAACCAATCTCTTTTACCACACCCTACACCCCGTTAAAAAGATTGTATTATTTCAAAGAAGTGGAAGAGGAAGTGATCATTCCCTTTAGCGAACGAATCATCTTCTGCAATGAAGAACTGCTGGTGGCCTGCAAACCCCATTTTCTGCCCGTGATTCCTGCAGGGCCATATGTGAACGAATGTCTGCTTCATCGCCTTAAAAAAGCAACTGGGAATAAGGAACTTTCGCCAATCAACCGGATCGATCGGGAAACAGCCGGCCTTGTTTTATTTTCAATGAACAAAAAAAACAGGGGCCGATACCAGGAACTTTTTATGAACGGGAAAGTGGAAAAAACCTATGAGGCGGTGGCCCATTATGACCCTGTTCGAAAATTATCGTCAAGCCTTGTAAAAGACAGGATCGTAGAAAACCGACTTGTTACAGGGGACCCCTGGTTCAGGATGAAAACAGTGCCGGGCAAGCCCAATGCTGTTTCAAAAATATCCCTTGTCAGGTCCGGAAAAAATCGAGCTCTTTTCCGATTGTGTCCGGTAACCGGTAAAAAGCATCAATTGCGACTGCATCTAAGCGGATTGGGCTTTCCCATCCTCAATGATCGGTATTACCCGAATCTTTTGCCCAAGGAGAAATTAACCTTTGCAGACCCGCTTCAGCTGCTTGCCCGAAAGATACAATTTACGGACCCAT
Source organism: Desulfobacula sp. (assembly GCA_033852015.1). GTDB lineage: Bacteria > Desulfobacterota > Desulfobacteria > Desulfobacterales > Desulfobacteraceae > Desulfobacula. Next base: position 1,312 of record JAWSVH010000144.1, on the reverse strand, counting down.
TATCGCTCAAATCGGTTATTTATGAATCTGAACGCCAGCTGATGGAGGTGTAGCAGGGTATTAATTCAGCCCCATTCCAACGACAAGACCGACAGCAATGCCAAGGCCTATAAATATGGACCCGACAACAATTCCAACCGCAATATTGTTATCTGACAATAGCTTTGATGTATCAAAGGGGGTAAGTTTATCAAATAGCTTAAACCCCAAAAGCATAAATACAAGTGTAAGAATTACACCGAAAATTGCATATAAAAAATTTACCATTATGATTCCGGCTTCCATTATTTTAACACTCCTTTTACCTTATTTATTTTATCCACATATCCGATGGTTTCTTTACTGTGTTTACCCGTTACATTAATTAGATTCTTTTTAATGGATGACCATATATTTGGATCCATACCTTTGCTTTTGGCAATCTTTTGGGTTTTAAGAATATTGCCTTTCCCTGCATTATATGAACCAAACATAAATGCAAGCCTGTCCATGAAAGGCCTTTTGGCTTTCCATAGCTTCCAGATATTCCGATCATAATAAATGCCTGCTGCAATATTCCATTTTGGCTGTAAAGTACTCCCTTTTATTGAAGGGTATTTATACTTAATCTCTTCAAATGTTTTTGGCATTATCTGCATAATGCCTTTTGCACCGACATGAGATTTTGCATCAGAATTCAGATTGGATTCTGCAATAGCTTGGGATTTAAAGTATCTCCAGTCAAAGCCTGGTCCAAAAAAGTGTTTACTATATTTTTTAAAACACGAATCATATTTGGTGACTCTATTATAACGTTCATACCCGAATGAAGATATTGGGCAAGATAAAAGTAATATCAAAAATAGTATTATATATTTAAAAAAATGATGCATCAAAAAAGATTAGCACATAAATAACAGCATGAACAGCCATGCAAATCTAACTCAAAGTTTATTATCCCTGCCGGGAGATTTCAGAGTCCCAAACCATCTGGATATAAAAACTATTGGAAAGGATAATTCTGACAAAATCCGATTTAAATGAATGCAAATAAGCCCGAGTTCTAAAATTCAACTTTTGAATATTCGATTTAGTTACCATTTAATGCTTGACTTTAACTGATATTCTTATTTATAGCTAATATTCAAGCAAGGTGCTTATTCTCAAACAGAATCAAAATTGCGCTTATGCTTGAAACTTTATTTTTTACATTTTCATAACAGGAGACTGCCAAAATGGCTACAGGTACAGTAAAATGGTTTAACGACTCAAAAGGTTTTGGATTTATCGAACAAGAAGACGGTGGAAAGGATGTCTTTGTTCATCATTCAGG
>JAWSVH010000143.1:0-29677 GCA_033852015.1 Desulfobacula sp. | reverse complement strand
AAGGCAGGTTCAAGGTTTTTTTATAATCCATTAGTCCTCCGATATTCGGATCGATTCATATTCAATTGTTGATTCTTACTTTTTACGGCCAAAGCGGTAAAAAGTCAAGAATTAACAGGGAATTTCAGTGCTTAACAGACAAGCTTAAAATTTGACGCTCAGATTTTTCAAAGGGGAGCTGATACGCATGGGAAATGATGTTAAAATTTTGAGTTGTACCTTCAGTTAACTCTTCATCGGCATGTTTACCTTTCATGGCATGAATACAACCGTCAGGTTTTATAAAAGGCAAGGCCAGATCTGTAAAATTAGACAATTGGGTAAATGCACGGGAAATAACGGCATCAAATTGACCTTTATATTGGTCATCTGTTTGAAGATCTTCAACTCTAGCATGAATAGCGTTAATATTTTCAAGATTCAACCCACGGATGACATCCTTTATGAAATTGACTTTTTTACGCGAAGAATCCACCATCAAAATCTTTAATGACGGTAGCATTATTTTTAAAGGTATCCCGGGAAATCCACCGCCAGAACCCATATCCATAAGCGTCTGATTTTTTTCAAACAAATGTACTGCGCCAAGGCAGTCTACGAAATGTTTTTCTGCTACTAATAAAGGATCCTTTATGGCAGTCAGGTTAATTTTCTTATTCCACAAAAGCAACTGCCTTGCATGGAACAGCATCATATCTACCTGTTCATCCGACACACAAATCCCCAATCGATCTGCCCCACTTACCAAATGCTGTTTGAATTTACTGAATGTTTCTTGTGATAAATTATGCAAAACGGCTACTTTTTACTTGACAAATTAAAGGGTTAAATATATTATTCGATGTTTTCATAAAGCTAATTACAATTTCGGATGAACACTAACAAAATCGTAATAATTTAGCAATATAAAAAAAATGGCAATGCCTTGGGAAATAGGTGCATTTAAGACCTGAACAAGGCGGATTATATCTTGATAAGGATGATTTTAAAATGATCAGAGATTTAGAACGAGTAAGGAACATAGGAATCAGTGCCCACATTGATTCAGGTAAAACCACACTGACTGAGCGTATTTTATTCTATACGGATAAAATCCACAAAATCAATGAAGTCAGGGGAAAAGACGGCGTTGGCGCTGTCATGGATTCCATGGAACTTGAAAAAGAAAGAGGCATCACCATTGCTTCTGCGGCCACCTATTGCGAGTGGGACAAAAACAATATCAATATTATTGATACCCCGGGCCATGTGGATTTCACTGTGGAAGTTGAACGATCCTTAAGGGTATTAGATGGCGTTGTTCTGATTTTATGCTCTGTATCTGGTGTCCAATCTCAATCCATTACCGTTGACCAGCAGATGAAGCGTTACAAAGTACCTTGTATTGCATTTGTTAACAAATGCGACCGGTCTGGCGCCAATCCGTTAAAAGTAGCCGGACAGCTTAGAGATAAGCTGGGTCACAACTCTGTTATGATGCAACTTCCCATTGGTCTTGAAGACAAGCATGAAGGTGTTATCGACTTGGTTGCCATGAAAGCCTACTTCTTTGAAGGTGACAATGGTGAAAACGTGGTTACAAAAGAGATCCCGGCAGAATATATGGAAGAAGCCGTAGCAGCCCGAGAAGAGATGGTTGATGCAGTCTCCTTATTTTCTGAAGAACTCACCGATGCCATCCTTGAAGAAATAGATATTCCTGAAGAGCTGATCATGCAGGCCATCAGAACCGGAACGATTGCCCGTGAAATGACCCCTGTATTTTTGGGTTCTGCTTATAAAAACAAAGCAGTGCAACCCCTATTAAACGCAGTCATTTCCTACCTGCCCTCTCCGCTTGATATTGAGAATGAAGCTTTAGACATGGATAACGATGAAGAAACCGTTATTCTTGAAAGCAAATTTGATAAACCCAATGTTGCCCTGGCGTTTAAACTTGAAGATGGTCAATATGGCCAACTTACATATATAAGGGTCTACCAGGGATGCATTAACAAGGGAGACACCCTGATCAACTCAAGAGACGGCAAAAAATTTAAAGCCGGACGATTGATCAGAATGCATTCTTCCCAGATGGAAGATGTCGATTCTATTCCTGCAGGCCATATCGGAGCCATGTTTGGAGTTGACTGTGCATCCGGCGATACGTTTGTATCTCCGACTATCAATTATTCTATGATAGCCATGCATGTTATGGAACCTGTTATTTCACTGTCCATCGTACCCATCGACAACAAAGCCCAAATTAATATGTCAAAAGCGTTGAACCGCTTTACCAAAGAAGATCCTACATTTAAAACTTATGTTGATCATGAAACTGGAGACACGATTATCCAGGGCATGGGTGAACTTCACTTGGAAGTGTACGTCGAGCGAATGAAAAGAGAATATGGTGCCGAAGTTGATACTGGCCAACCCAGAGTTGCCTACAGAGAAACCATTACCAAAAAAGCGCCGTTCAATTACACACATAAAAAACAAACCGGTGGCGCAGGACAATTTGGTCGTGTCGCTGGATTTATGGAACCGATTGAAGATGAATTTGAATTTGTCAACAAGGTTACCGGCGGAAGAATCCCCACTCAATATATATCCTCATGTGAAAAAGGTTTTCGATCCTGTATGGATAAAGGGCCTAAACTTAGCTTCCCTGTTACCGGAATCAAAGTCACCTTAGAAGATGGTGCCTTCCATGCAGTAGATTCATCGGAAATGGCATTCCAGTCCGCCGCAAGAGGAGGATTTCTTGAATCATACCTTAAAGCAAAGCCTGTAATCAAAGAACCCATCATGAAAGTGGTTATTGAAACTCCGAATGAATTCCAGGGCGCTTGCATGGGTCTGATCAATCAAAGAAGAGGTATCATCCAGGGTTCCCAGGAAGAAGGCGTTATGTCTGTTGTTGAATCCCAAGTTCCCCTTTCTGATATGTTTGGCTTTTCTACTGTTCTCAGATCTGCTACACAGGGCAAAGCACAATTCACTATGGAATTTTCTACATACAAACGAGTGCCACAATCGATTGCAGAAGAGATTGCAAAGAAAAAACTTGAAGAAAAAACAGATAAAAAAAAATAAGACTTTTATAAAAATATAGAGAGGGAATATGCTAAAAAAAGATCTCATTTCCAAAAGCCCGGTTGCAAAAACCATTGGGGTTGAAAACATACAAGACGGCAAATTTGGGGCAGTCCTTTCAAGAGCCGGTGTAGGTAAAACCAGCTTTCTTGTTCAGATTGCCCTGACCCAGCTTTTGTGCGATGAAAAAATTCTCCATGTCAGCCTTGATGACTCCATGGATAAAATAAACCTAAGATATAAAGAAGGGTTCACCAACCTCATTGATCACATCGGTTATGTTGATCCTCAAAAAGCGGTAAGACTCTGGGAAGATATCAAACCCCAGAAAGTTGGAATCAGCTATAATGATTCATCATTTGATACCTCAAAAATCAATGACTACCTGAAAAGCTTTAAAAAGGCAGACCTTATACTACCTGCCATCATCATCATTGATGGATTAAACTTTGATACAGATGTAACCAATATGTTAGACGAGCTTGAAAATCTGAATAAAGAATTTGGTGTTTCTTTCTGGTTTTCAATGAAAAACCACAGAGAAGAAGAATTGTGCGAAGATGGGTTCCCCATCCAGCTTGAAAACCATAAAACCCGGTTTGATAAAGCCATCCTGCTTCAACCTGTTGAAAGCCTGATAGAAGCGATCATTCTCAAAGATGGTGACAGAACAGATCTAAAATCCCTTCTTCACCCAGCCAATATGATGCTTATTGAAGATTAATACGTTTTAACGTATTTAAAAATATAAAAAAAAGAGGGTCAGACGATTAATCGTCTGACCCTCTTTTTTTATTGCTGATTTAAAAACTTATAATTCAAGGCTTGCCCCCCCCCTATCCACTAAAGGCTCCATTCCCCGATTTCAAGTTTCCATCCCGAAAAGCGAGTAAAAACATTATAACAATCATGGGTAAATAACCTAAAACTATTAGGCTTGCATAGTTAGGATAAGAAGAATTGAAATCCTTAACGAGGCCATTATTAAGAAGAAGGCTGTATAAAGTTGTTTGATAAATGCAATATAAAATTGTTACCAGGGGAAACCACAAATAAGTTTCCGGATATTTGGTAAACTTTACACGCAAATAAAGATATAATGTCGTTGCACTAAGAAAATTTCCACAAATAAATATCCATACACCCAAGAAAGGTATTGGAACAACTGAATTGAAAATTTTTGGTGAATATATTGAAAACAGAAAACCATATTTTGAAATAAAAACAAAAAACCAGGTTAGAAAGAAAAAAATCCAACCATGAGAAGGCCCGAGATTTCTATATTTTATAATATTCGGCCTTTTTTTCTTAAACATTAGCCCAACTCCTAATAATATAGTAATTATTCCTAAAAAACCCGATAAAAAAGGGAATCCTTTTCCTTTAATGAATTCTTGAGAAGGTAAAAAATTATATAAAACAAAGAAAAGGAAAATAATTATTAAGCCGACGACTATATGTGAGGTAATAATTACATTAATTGGTTTAATTTTGATAGACAACTTTTTATTAATTTTAGGGCCAACCAATAAAATCACAAAAAGAATTAAAATAGTATCCATTCTTTCGCCTATAAATATATTTAAAAAAGCATTTCTATTGAACTATTCATGGACAAGGTTTTATTTTAGCTTCATCTTTACCATAAAGTGCATCATATATACCCTTAAAAAGACCATAGTCATAAGGGATCTTACTTACTTCTCCTCCTAAGCTTTTAGCAAGTTGAAGTGCACCTCCTTCAGCAGTTAAACCTATACCTAATGCAATCACTGGACCATTCCCTGTGGCTGCGCCCCCTGCTATAGCAACAATTCCTGCCGTTAGCCTGATCGCAGGATCTTCCACTATTTCAGCTGGATCTTTGTATGATGGAAGAGAAGAACTGTTAAAGCTACCTGGTCCACCATAATCGACATCATATCCGATACTGTCTCCGTAAGGTGCCGCTTTATATAATCCTTCCGGATCAATAAAATTAACAGGATCATTTAGGACATAACCATAAAGATCAGTATCACCACCGGCAAACCCTATTGGATCTTTGGCAGTCCAACGTCCGATATTAGGATCATAATCCCGATATCCAAATCTTACAAGCCCTGTGTCATTATCATACAGTCCACCGGCAAAGCCGAAAGGCACTTTAAACCCAGGATTGGAATCTGAAATTATACTTCCAAAGGTATCATAATCAATTCTCTTTACCACATTACCAGACGCATCTGCAACCAAACGTAAAGATCCTACCTGATCAAATGTTAAGTAATAACGACTGGCACCTTGTGTCATTGAGACTGGCATTCTTCCATCAGCATACTCAAAGCGCTGTACAAGATTATCGGCACCGTCATAAATTGCTAAAAGTCGAGTCAATCCTTGCCATAAGTATTTTTGGGTAATCTCACCATTAACCTTTTTGGTGATTCTCCTAGCCATAGGGTCATGATCATATTCTATCAGGGTGCTATCTGGTTGAGTGACACTTAACAATTCACCTCTGGATGAATAATTATAAAATGATATGTTTGTGCCTTCATCTTTTCGAGTTAAAAATCCATCTAAATCATATTGGTAAGTGCTTGTTCCGGCATTTAGAAGATGGTCTCCATCCGAATACGACAATGCTCTCCCGACAATTCCCTTTAACGTATTCATTTCATATTCACGGGAACCATTGAGACTATAAGAATATTCTTCAACCAATACACCATCTTTAGTAACGGTGAGTAACCGTCTCATGGAATCATATCCATAAATAAAATTTGCAATGGTTCCATCAATGGTTTCTGTTTTGGACGTGATACGACCATTGTCGTCTCTGGTCAAATCCCATGAAGATACATTCTGACTGCCAATGGTTGCATTCTGAGAGTCCAACTCTCCATAACCGTTGAACCCTCTGGCAATTGACAGCGAACCTCCGGTAACTGCCTCCGGTAAACCATTTTGTGCATTACGGGAAATAATATAATTGCCCAATCCGGTTAACAAGCCATCGTTGTCATATGTTATGTTTTCTGTACCACCCGCATAGGTTATATTGATGGCATTAAAATCATCATTATAATTAAACCCGATCGTTTGATTGATAGAACCTGTCAAGGTTTCAGAAGTTAATAGTTTACCATCATACGTGTAGGCAATTGATTCACCATTTTTAGAGATCGAATCAATTTTTGAAGAACATGAATAGGTATAATCAATATTGCCTTCTGGTGTCTGGGTTAGCTCCAACCTTCCACCAGTGTAAATATTATTAATCTGATCTCCAGATGGAAAAGTTACTTGTTTAAGCTGCCTGTCTTTATCATACAGATAGCTATAACTGCCGCTTAAAGGGGTGGAGTACGAACTTTTCATATTAACGTTGTTAGAACCAAATCCATGACCAATTAAAGAAGGATTGGTCAGCATAGTAATGTTACCGTTATCATCATAAGTGAAACCTAATGAACTTCCATCCGATCTGTCAATTGAGGTTACACGCCCAACAGCATCATGTCCGTAAATTGTTGTATTAGACTCAGGATCAGTCACAGATTCAAGGAACCCCTTGTCATTATAGGTGTAGTCGATACCTCTTGTGTTGGTATTTAAAGATATCAGCCTTCCTTTTGAATCATAGTCATAGGACGTATCAAACAAATTAGGAACGCTCACGCTTTCTGTTACCAACGTATTGGGGTTATACGACATGGTGATAATTCTACCCTCTGGAGATGTAATGACCTTTTGGGACTGAAGAACATTCTTTTCAAGGGTTGTTACCTTACCATTGACAGAAACGGTTTCTGTGATCTGGTCCGGGATTTCATCTGAATTGGTATCCAGATAGGTTTTATCTCTGAGTGTAATCCTTAGTAAATCAGCGGGTGTTGATTCGGTCATTTGTTTAACGAATTTGAACTTATATTCAGAATCAAGGTCATATTTAATTGATAAATTCATCCCACATGAAAGACTTTTTTCAACAAGCAAACCATCACTTGATTCAGTAAATATACTTTGTGAACCTGTAGGGTCAGTGATCGTGGATGTATAAGCACCGGTTGAGTCCGTATGGTCTTGATAAGTAGAAAGGTTGCCCTCCCCGGTCAGTACGGCTGTTAAAATATCTCCATTTTCCAAGACAGATCTATCAAATTGCCAATGCCCGCCTTCATCATCAGTGGCATCTGTCAGTCTACCATTACCATCAAAAATGTGATCAAATCGATTGCCTTTAGGTTCTATTTTTGATTCCAGAAGCCCATCAGAAGAGTACACGAAATTATAATCACTATTGTCAGGATAAATAATATGATCAAGGTGATTATTAGCATTTATGATGAGTTGAGTTGTAAAACCATCAGGAGAAGTAATTGATATAGGCACTCCATTTTCATCTCGATTGATAGTTATTTGGTTGCCAAACTGATCAACAATTGAAATCAACAGGTTATTTTCGTTATACATAAATTCACGTAGAATCGTTCCGGTTTCAAGATCGATTGTTTTTTTGTGAAGACCGGCGTTGGACATTACATGACCCAAGCCGTTGCCTTCGGTAAAAACAACTTCACCTGGTGCCATCAGGGAGGTAAACGCACCAGAAAAATCAATTTTTCGGATACGCCAATTCCAACTATCAGCAAGATAAAGATTACCGGCCGGATCTAGGGCAATACCAAACACTTCAGTTGTCGATGCACTGATAGCAGGCCCACCGTCACCAGCATAACCATCCTCCCCAATACCAGCAATTGTACTGATAATGCCACTTGGATCGACTTTTCGGATACGATAGTTATATGAATCCGATATATAGAGGTTTCCTTGTTTATCAATCGCAAGACCATCAGGGCCAGCTAGTTCTGCGCTTGTAGCAGGACCACCGTCACCACTGTATTCCCAATCATCACTACTTCCTGCTATAGTTGAAATGATGCCATCAGTGCCCACCTTACGAACTTTACAATAAATGTCCTGAGAGATATACAAGTTTCCTGATTCATCCACAACTATATCTCTTGGGTAACCAAGATGGGCTTGGATAGCTGCCCCTCCGTCACCTCCATCTCCATCAGTACCATTGCCTGCTATGGTGGTAATAATGCCGCCAGGATCGATTTTTCGAATTACATGGTTTTCCCGGCTTCCGAAATAGATATTTCCTGCTGTATCTACGTCTATGCCGAAGGGAAAGGATAATTGCGCTTGTTTAGCCGCCCACCCATCACCGGTATAACCAGGAGTACCAGTTCCTGCTATGGTAGAAATAATACCATTCTGATCAATTTTTCGAATACGATGGTTGTATAGATCGGTAATATAAAGATTTCCGGCATTATCTACTGCGGCATCCCACGAGTAATATATCTGAGCAGTAACAGCAGGGATACCATCACCATTGTATCCTGGAATTCCAGTTCCTGCTATGATTGTAATGTTTCCATCCGCATCAACGTAACGGATAAAATGCTCCCAATATTCCATAATATAGTATCCACCTTTGGCGTCTGGGATCACATTAGAAACGTCATAAAGTCCAGCATCGATAGCTTTACCGCCGTCACCATCATGGGAATAACTTCCATTGCCTGCAACAGTATCAATAATAGGTAAAGTGTTCTTTAAAATGCTTCCGTTGCCCTTGTATAAAGTTGAAGGATCCAGAGTACTGAAATTATGATGCGCCGACAAAGTCCAACCCTCTGCGATGCTATTGGTGACCTGTTTAAAGCCGTTCACCGAGATATCATGATGCTTCCATGAAACCATATCCCTACGACCACGAACGCCAGTTATATTATCACCAACTTGAGCAAATGCCTTAGCAAAAACGCCACTTGCTCTGGTATAAAAAAGGTCATATTCAAACCCAACGCTCGCACGGGCCTTTGAAGCCACAACCGGTCTGCCGAAATGATCAAGACCGTCCCAAACAAATTCAGCGGATTGGTTGGGCAAAGCATCTAAAGTCTGTTCGAATGTTTGACCTGCCACCTTAAGCCGTACAATAATCCTTTTCAGGCTTTGTGGTAAACTGTCCCCACTCACTGGGATACGAATTACGTTCTTGTAACCTTCCACCCGGTTGCTGGAATAATGAAGGTCCATATTTGTACCTGGAATAGCAATATCTTCGTTAAATATACGGCTTCTTTCATTAACATAAGAACCCGTTTTTGATGAACAGTCTTTTGCCTCTTCATTTTTCTGATCGAACATCGGTAACCCTAATGGATTTGGAGAAATGGCATCCAATGGCGGAGCATATGGCCAATTACAGTCCCAGGGTGTAAAGTGGGTTATCTCGACCCTCCAAAAAGTAGTATTAGGCTGGTATCTTCCTGAATCATTTAGACCTGCCACCTCATCACTGAATGATCCATTATTATCAAGATCATTGGGTTGATCATCACCATCTGAATCTAGGGCATCCACAATGCCGTCGGCGTCCGTATCAAGAAGTTTAACCACCATACCGTTATCAGAGGGCACCCAAGCACCCAAATCCCGATCGTAATAACCCACCGGGACAATCTCACCCACATCAAATCCCAAGAAGTTATCCACCCATGTGATCACCGGTTTTTCAAATCGAACTCTTTGGGCTCCATCCACGCTCAATTCCGAACAATAAGTGAAAGCAGAGTTTGGTGGAAGTTTTGCCGGCATGGATTCAGGTATTACAAACTCAGTTGCCCGTGTGGTTATCGTCGTAAGCTCATGCACATCATTTCCAAGCTCATCTACCAAATAGACATGATTGTCTCCAGAGAACACCATGGTCGCAGACCGACTGCCTGATTCATCTACTACAAGTGTGCTCTGGTGAGTGATAATTGTATCTGAGTTTCCATCAAATGTGAAAGTTGTAGCAGCACTATCCTGAATGATCATCGCTATGGTTTCAGCAACAGCAATCTCGTTCCAAGGAACATCTACTTGTCTATGAACAGTTAAATACTCTTCTTTTTGATATAAAAGATTAAGAGTACCACCGCCTTCCACTGGAATTGAAAAGCGGCCATCTACATCTGTCTTAACTGTGCCGTATTCCGGACTATTAAAGACGCTAACACAAACATCTGAAATGGGGTTTCCTGATAAATCATAGACTTCACCAGTAATCAAAGAGAATCGTTTGGAATCATATGATTCAATGGTGGCATCAGAAGGAATGATATCGCTATATTGTTCACCGAAGGATCCTTCAGGAAGTAATGCAGGAGTGCCAATCACAGTTACCGTGACTTGGGAACTGGTTGATCCATCTGGACCAGTAGCTGTAATCGTATAAGTAGTAGTGTGATCCGGAGTTATAGTTAATGTTCCGTTTTCTGCAACACTGCCGACATCAGGTTCTATAAAAGCCATATCTGCCATGGTAGAACTCCATGTCAAAGTTGTTGATTCTCCCACAAGAATAGACTCCGGTGCTGCATGGATTGTTACACTAAGGTTTATTGGGACCGAACCAATAGAAAGAACCAGGTCAACAACAGAGCCTTCTACAATCTGGGTACCGCTAACAGGATTCTGGCTAATAACTGCATTAAGCGGCACAGTATCACTATTGGCTGTTGTGATTATGCCCAAAACAAGACCAGCTGAAGTAATGGCAGCTTGGGCATCTAACTGGGGAAGATTAATTAGAGAAGGCACAGCAACCATGCGTGGAGATGCCGTTATTGTAACCGTGTCAGGAGCGCTTGCTATATTTCCGTCATTTACAATCAATTCAAGTTCATAAACACCGCTAACATCTGCGATAAAAGAAGAATTTACATTTGAAGAATTCGACAGCGTTGTTGTGCTTCCTGACGGAACGGATACCAATGACCATTGATATGTCAAAGTATCTCCATCTATATCATTAGAGCCACTGCCATCAAGTATAACTGTTTGTGTTCTGGTTCTTGTTTGATCAGAACCTGCATTGGCAGTTGGGACATCATTAACGGCTTCAACTGTTAATGTAATCGTTGCCGAGGTAGAATCAGTCTGGCCATCATTGGTCTTAAATGTAAATGAGTCACCACCGTTATAGTTGTTATTCGGTGTATATATTAAATTAGGAACTGTTCCGCTTAAAGTACCGGCAGTCGGGCCGGTAATAATCTCATAAGAGAGAACATCATTATCAGGATCTGAACCTGTTAAGGTCACAGGTGTCGCGACATCTTCATTGGTAGTTAATGATTGATCTCCTGCCGTTGGTGCTGAGTTCTGTAACGTGATTGTAGTATCCGCTGTAACCACGCCTCCAGGACCGGAAGCTGTTATCGTATATGTTGTGGTTTCTGTTGGAGATACTGTTATTGAACTATTTAGGTCAACGCTTCCAATACCAGGTTCTATTGTACAGGTATCAACATTACTTGAGCCCCAGGTCAATACTGATGACTGTCCATTAAAAATGGTTACTGGATTAGGGATTATCGTAACTGTTGGAAGGGGATTTACGGTCACAGTCACTGTTGATGAACTACTGCCGCCAATACCGTTTACTGTAATTGTATAAACTGTAGTGACTGCTGGAGATACCACTGTTGATCCACTTGGATCAACACTACCCACTCCAGGTTCTATTGTACATGTTGCTGCATTTGTGGAACTCCAAGTTAAAGTAGTGGTTTCTCCTGCAGGTATCGACTCCGGATTTGCAACGATACTAACCGTTGGGACCGAACCAATAGAAAGAACCAGGTCAACAACAGAGCCTTCTACAATCTGAACACCACTAGCTGGAGATTGGCTTATCACACTATTTGCTGGAACAGTTTCACTATTAGATGTTGTGGTTGTTCCAATCGCAAGACCTGCTGCTGATATAGCAGCTTCAGCATCTGCCTGTGGAAGATTAACAAGTGAAGGAACTGTTACCATAAGTGGAGATACTGTTATTGTAACCGCATCTGGAGAACTTGCTATATTTCCGTCATTTACAATCAATTCAAGTTCATAAACACCGCTAACATCTGCGATAAATGAAGGTGTTACATTTGACGAATCAGACAGACCTGCAGTACTTCCTGCTGGCAATGAAGCAAACGACCATTGATAGGTTAAAGTGTCTCCATCAATATCACTGGATCCGCTTCCATTAAGAGTAACTGTTTCTGTCCGGGATGCTTCTTGATCAGAACCGGCATTAGCGTATGGTACATCATTAACCGGATTGACAGTCAATGTAATTGTTGCTGGAGCAGAGTCAATTTGACCATCATTGGTCTTGAACGTAAATGAATCAACTCCACTATAGTTACTATCAGGATTATACGTGAGATTTGGCATAGTGCCACTCAAGGTTCCTGAAGCAGGACCAGCTATAATCTCATATATGATGATGTCATTGTCTGGATCTGAACCTGCTAAGGTTAAGGATATCGTAGTATCTTCATCGGTTATTATCGACTGGTCAACCGCTGTGGGTGGTGAATTTTGAAGCGTAATAGTAGCATTAGCCGTAATAACGCCCCCAGAGCCTGCCACTGTTATTGTATATGTTGTGGTTTCTATCGGAGATACCGTAACTGAACCGTTTAGATTTACTTCACCAATCCCAGGTTCTATTACACAAGTTTCTGCATTAGTCGAACTCCAGGTTAAAACTGATGACTCTCCATTAAAAATTGCGTTGGGATTAGGGATTATCGTAACTGTTGGAAGAGGATTTACGGTCACAGTCACTGTTGATGAACTACTGCCGCCAATACCGTTTACTGTAATTGTATAAACTGTAGTGACTACTGGAGATACCACTGTTGATCCGCTTGGATCAACACTACCCACTCCAGATTCTATTGTACATGTTGCTGCATTTGTGGAACTCCAAGTTAAAGTAGTGGTTTCTCCTGCAGGTATCGACTCCGGATTTGCAACGATACTAACCGTTGGGACCGAACCAATCGAAATAACCAGGTCAACAACGGAGCCTTCCACGATCAGAGCCCCACTTGCTGGAGACTGATTGATCACACTATTTACCGGCACGGTATCACTATTGGATGTTGTTGTTGTTCCAACCAAAAGACCTGCAGTTGTAATTGCTGCCTCTGCATCTGCCCGTGTAAGATTAACAACAAAAGGTATCGTTACCATCCGTGGGGATACTGTTATCGTAACCGTATCAGGAGAACTTGCCAGATCACCATCATTTACAATCAATTCAAGATCATAAACACCGCTAACATCTGCGATAAATGAAGGTGTTACATTTGACGAATCAGACAGACCTGCAGTACTTCCTGATGGCAATGAAGCAAATGACCATTGATAGGTCAAAGTATCGCCATCAATATCACTGGACCCGTTGCCATTAAGGGTAACTGTTTCTGTTCGGGATATTTCCTGATCAGAACCAGCATCAGAGTTTGGTACATCATTTACCGGATTAACAGTCAATGCAATTGTTGCTGGCGCAGAATCAATTTGGCCATCATTGGTTTTGAACGTAAACGAATCTCCTCCACTATAGTTACTACCAGGATTATATGTGAGATTTGGGATGGCACCATTTAAAGTTCCTGAAGTAGGCCCAACTATAATCTCATAAATAATAGTATCATTGTCTGGATCTGAACCTGTTAAGATTACAGGTATCGATATGTCTTCATCGGTTATTATCGATTGATCAGTCGCTGTGGGTGGTGAATTTTGAAGCGTAATAGTGGTATTGGACGTAATAACGCCTCCAGAGCCTGTCGCTGTTATTGTATATGTTGTAGTTTCTATCGGAGATACCGTAACTGAACCGTTTAGATTTACTTCACCAATCCCTGGCTCTATTACACAGGTTTCTGCATTAGTTGAACTCCAGGTTAAAACTGATGACTCTCCATTAAAAATTGAAGTAGGAACTGCACTTATAGAGGCGGCTGGCAAATATTGACCCACATTACCTTTAACTTCCAGCACCAAATAACTACCAGGACGACCTCCTAATTTAACCGAAATCGTATTCTCTTCTAAAAGATTTATCTTTTTTTGTAGAAACTTAGCTTTTTTCTTAAAATCACGCGGTCCAAAAATTCGTACACCGTTTACCGTTATTACTGCATTCGTTGCATGATTTCTTTTTCGGTTTCTTTTTGATTTTTTTTTATAAGATCCATTTTTAATAATAAGCAGGCCTTCACCAGGCTGTGCTAAAAATGTGTCAGAATAATAATTCGGTGAACCAGGACTTCTTAAATATTTCTTCGGACCAAAAACAGAACCATCTTCAGCAAAAGAATTGTTTATAAAAAATCCAATTGTGATGAGTAAAATAAACAATTGAAAAAAAAGAGCTCTCTTCATAATATTTTTTTCCTTTTCCAAGCAATTCATTAAATTAATTTCGCTCACCATTAATTTTCGTATTTTTTTTAAGTGATGCAATTGACATACCGTGAACAAAAATCATTCACTAAACAATATTCATTTAAACAGAACTGGCTGTTTAGATAGTAAATATCCGTTTATTCATAAATCTTTCAGGCTTTAAGAAATAAATTTAAATATTTATATCACAATTCGTCAAACCAGAATTTTTATTTGCAAACTAGTAAAATAATTACCTAAAATTACAAATTTTATTACATTTATTGGATAATTTGGGCAAAATTTTGGATATTATAAAATTTTTTTCAAAAAACATTTACGAGTAAATTGAAGGATTTTTATAAAGAGACAGATAAAAGCCTGACATCTATAAACTTATATACCACCAAAGATATCAGGGTATCAATGTTGCAGGGTTATACAATTGATTTAAGAACTACAGAGATTACACCCACTGACGAATAAAACCCTCAATAGCTCTGTAAATTCTTTCTACATCATCGCCGATTAAGATACCGTGACGTTCATAGTCAAAAATATAATATTCTTTGGTATCACACCCGAGGTAATCAAATAATTTTGAGGTGCCTTTGGGATTTACCACAGGGTCTTTTCGGGATTGAACGATTAGGGTGGGCTCTGTGATGGTTTTTAGCTTGGGTTCAAGTTTATCCATTAACTTTTCTAACTGGTGAATACCGGAAATGGGATTTCTAACGTAATTAATGTGAGGATTTTCTGGGGAATTGGCTATAAATTCTTTGGCAATCGTATCCAGACGAATTAATTTTATCATGGAATTCCAGGCATCAACTGCCGGGACAAAATGAGAACCCAAATCCTTCAGCCGCATGGGCGGTGCCACAGCAAAGAGTGCTTGCACATCATCCACCCGTGTGGACAGTTCAAGCGCTAAACCGGCACCCGTTGAAAAACCACCAATAATTATTTTTTTACAGGTATGTTTTAAAATAGTATAGGCTTCTTCAACAGATTCGATCCACTGTTTATAAGATGTTTTAGCAAGATCTTCCGGAGCCGTTCCATGACCTTTTAGCCGGGGAACATATACGGTAAAACCTTGTTTGTGAAGGTATTGAGCAAACGCTTTCATCTCTCTGGGAGCCGCCATATAGCCGTGGATCAATAGGATTCCAGCAGATTCATTTTCACGTTTTAAAAAAAGAGGCTGTCCGACACGTTTGCTTTTAGACTCTTCTTCAATAAAATGCTCGTTATAGTCATTTGAAAAATCGACTCGAACCTTCTCTAAAATTTTATCTTTTACAAGTGTAAGAATCTGTTCTTTAGATTTTTGTGCGGTTTGTTTTAAGAATGCTTCAACTTCTTTGACAGGTTCAACTTCATTGGCCATAACCATAATTGGATTTTCGATCCGAATCTCATGAAATTTTGATCGGGTGACAAACCGGGTTTGATCTTTAAAAATTTTGTTATCTTTTATTTCAATAACGCCTGTATTCTGGGCAATGACAAAAAAATCTTCAAACCGATTATGCCGATCATCCGTTAACAGGTGTATCTGATTCTCATAAAAGTCATCTGTAACATAAAACTCTCTTTTTTCTGTGAGCCATAAGATCGCATAATACACCTTGCATTTAAACTCATAGATATCAATCCCATCTCGTCTATATGGAAAATGTTTAAGGATGCAGGCAAGAACATGATCATAATTAAAGCATGTCATGGCATAAACAGCCGACATATATTTTTCCATAATATCTATGGAAAATTTCTTGAATATCTTTTTAGTGCTGACATCATCATCAAAACGAATTTTTCGTTTTACAGTCAGCATACTTTCTATGTATGCATCATTCAAATAAGGCTTAATCTGGATAGGCTGACCAAATCGGATATTTATATCCACATCTGAAAACAACATACTGCCTTCTGTCATTAATTCATCCATGACACGCTTTGAAGGGTCTTTCATGACAATCTGTGCAATCTTACTTAAAATATTTTCTTTGGGACTTGCAGGGTAATAGGTTATATTGACTGGAACAATATGGGTTTGTCCATCAAGCACATGATCAATATCTTCAATCTCCAGAGAATTGACAAGCCTATCAAATTCAGGTTCTTTCATATCCCGCATTCTTCGAAGACGCTCCCGGTAAAATTCACTGCGAAGTGCGACAATAGCAGCGCCTGTATGGGGACGTTTAATCGCTTCTTCATCGCGCAAAGCAAACTGGTCTTTTTTTATCAATTTTTTGTTTTTAACCATCATGCCTTCAGGAAAAATAATCCACTGGACGTCACCGGACAAAAGTGTTTTTAAAATCAGTTTGTCACGATTGGGATCTTTTGTAGAAACTGCTCCCAAATTATTTAAAAATCCTTGAAGGACTGGAACATTAAACAATTCTGCCGCAGCAAGAGACCAAATTTCTTTTTTGGTAATGTTATGGATATGATACGGTAAAAATATAGTTTCAATACGGGTAAAATGGTTGGCCGTAAATATCACCGAACCCTTTGGGATATTTTCTTTACCTGAAATTTTAATATTTGCCTTTGAAAAACCGGAAAAAGTTTTAAGCGTATAACTAGACAATTCAAATGCAAATCTGTTCATTGTTAAATCCTTTAAAAAACAAGATTGTTAATCGGGCGTAATTATTGTATAAACAAGGCTTATTGATAACGTTATTGCTTTATTAGCAATAATACTTAATGTAGAAAATTTGTCAAAGATAATTATTTTTGTATATCCTAAAAATCGGAGGCCTTGATTGTATTCTAAAATTTTAATACTGAACTTTCCGGCACAAATTACCCAAAAAGCGCTGATTTACCAGCTAACCAAAAAATATGACCTTTTGTTTAACATTTTAAGAGCTGATATCTCTAATAAAAAAGAAGGTTATATGGTACTTGAAATTTCTTCTGCATCCAAAGCTGCTTTTAAAAAAGGAGTCACTTTTTTAAAAGATCAGGGTGTTTCCGTATCCAGCCCCGAACACCAAATTTTTAAAGATGAGGATATTTGTACCCATTGCGGTGCATGCACAGCTATTTGTCCCACCGAAGCACTTTATATCAAACGCCCCCAAATGGAAGTAATCTTCGACAAAGAAAAATGCAGCGTATGTGAACTTTGTGTGATTACCTGTCCTAGCCGTGCAATGGGTCTGTTCTCTGCTGACACCGAAAAAGTGATCTAAATGAAAGAACCGGTTGTTGCCGTAGCGTTAAGCGGCGGAGTCGACTCTCTTGTGTCTGGATTTCTTTTAAAACAAAAATATAAAAATGTTTTTGGCATTCATTTCACAACAGGGTATGAAAAAAGACAGATAGACCTTGCTTTGCTTGAAAAACAATTGGGTTTTTCAGTTAAGTGTATTGATTTATCGGATATCTTTGAAAAAAAAGTTATCCACTATTTTATCAAGACGTATCTTGAAGGCAAAACACCCAATCCCTGTCTAATTTGCAATAAAGAAATTAAATTCGGTACCCTTTTAAAACATGCTAAAGATATGGGAGCTGATATTTTAGCGACAGGACATTATGCAACCATTGTTAATCACATCAGTTTTCCTGACACAGATATTTCTACCGCTTATCTTAAAAAAGGAGCAGACCCCTTAAAAGACCAAAGCTATTTTTTATCCTTTTTATCCGCAGAACAATTGAAACATGTCTTTTTCCCTCTGGCTGGAATGACCAAAGAACGGGTTAAGCAAATAGCAGCATCTAATAATATTGCCCCACTTTTTCCCAGTGAAAGCCAGGACATCTGCTTTATTCACGACAATAACTTTTCTAAATTTATATTGGATAAACAAAAGATTAATCCTAAACCGGGTGATATTGTTAATATTGAAGGTAAGATTGTGGGGCGTCATACCGGCCTTCATCAATATACCATCGGTCAGCGCCGTGGACTTAACTGTCCTGCCAGCGAACCCTATTATGTTAAAAACATTGATATTAAAAACAATCGTTTAACCGTATGTTTTAAAAAGGATTTAAAAAGTAACAGTTTTACCGTTCAGCAAATTAACTGGAATTATTCACACCCTGCCCCCATCAAAGATATGATAACAAAAATAAGGTACAGCCATAAAGGTGCGGACTCCACACTGACAATAAACGACTTAGAAGGCAAAGTGAATTTTAATATCCCACAAGATGCTGTGACTCCCGGGCAAGCTGCTGTATTTTATAAAAAAGACCGGGTGCTGGGCGCAGGTATTATCCAATGAAAAAATTTTTTATCCAGACATTAGGGTGCAAAGTAAACCAGTATGAAAGTGACGGCATTGCCTTGGACTTAGAAAAAAAAGGGCTTCAAAAAAGTGATACATCATCCGAAGCTGATGTATTCATCATCAACACATGTGCGGTGACATCCAAAGCCAGCATGCAATCCAGACAAGCCATTCGCAAAATCATCAGAGACAATCCCCATGCAAAGGTACTGGTCACAGGCTGCCATGCCCAGACGGATCCTGAACAAATTAAATCCATCGACAAAGTTGATCAAATCGTTTGCAACACAGATAAAACCAAAATTGCAGGCCATATTTTTAATATATACGAAAAACATGACGATCCTTTGATATTCAAACCTGCAGATCATAGCACTAAAAACCTTTTCCACAGTTTTGATGACACGGTTAAAGGCCAAATGACCCGGGCATATCTAAAAATCCAGGACGGATGCAATGCCTTTTGCACCTATTGTATCGTTCCCTATGCAAGAGGTTCATCCGTAAGCATGCCTCAAAAAGAAGTCTTTGAACATCTGTATAATCTTAATCAAGATGGTTTTAAAGAAGTTATTTTAACCGGTATTCATACCGGCATGTATGGCCTTGATTTAAACCCTAAATCATCATTATTAGATCTTTTAAAAAAGATGAATGATCAACGCCCTGTTCACAGAATCCGCCTTAGCTCCATTGAGCCTGGAGAAATCAATGATGGCATTATCGAACTTGCAACGTCTGGAAATATCATCTGCGATCATTTTCATATACCATTGCAATCGGGAGATGATCAAATTTTAAAAAAGATGAAACGTCCATATACTGCAGGTTTGTTTGAAGATGTTGTTCATAAAATCCATGAAAAACTTCCCAACGCTGCCATTGGAGTTGATACTTTAATCGGGTTCCCAACGGAAACTCAAGAACAGTTTGAAAACACCTATAAGCTGATTGAAAAATTACCCATATCTTATCTTCATGTTTTCCCTTTTTCAGCTAGAAAAGGGACGCCAGCCTGGCATTTTAAACCCAAGGTTGATTCGCAGATTATCAAAGAACGCTGTGCAATGATGCGGCAATTGGGCAACACAAAAAGACAAACATTTATCCAATCCAATTTAAATAAAACATTGGAAGGTTTGGTACAAAACACTCCTGATTCTCAAACGGGCAAAGTAAAAGCGGTAACTTCCAATTACCTGACAGTCTCCTTAGATAAAAACCAAGATTCCAAAGGAAAAATTCTTGATCTTATTCCTGAACAATTTGATGGTTCCATGGTAATCTCAGGTAAGATTTTAGATTAATTTTATTATATTGAATACTTTTTTCCAAAGCTGTTGAACTTTCAACTTTTTATTGCCTTAATTACCCCTACCCTGATACAGGTACCATATATTGTAACTGTATCAGGGTAGAGGTAATATTCGGATTTTGGAGGATTGTTTATGGGTTGGTCAACAAAAAACAAGTTCTTATCTGTTATCTGTAAGGGATCAATAAAATTAAAAAAAACAAACTAATATCTATTTTTTTTCGACCAACGGCTTCAAAAGATACAGACATTGGGTCTTTTCGACAATATCTTTTACATTACCTGCTGTTGAGCCTTGCTGCTTTTACATATACTGCATACTTCCCCAGTGTTTATTTTGCGATAAAAGAAGAACTATACTTTGTTGTAATACTTGATACTTTTGTCATTGGATTTATTAGTTTTATTTTATTTAAAAAATTATCTTTCCTTAAAAAAGCAATAAGCCTGTTAATCGCTTTTTACCTTTTGGGGTTAGGGTTATTAATCGGTTTAGGTCCTGCAGGAGCCGGCCCATTATGGTTGTTGATGTTCTCCATAATGGCCAGCGTCCTTTTAGGAGCCCGCCCTGTCAAGATTTCTCTATGTATTAATATTCTGACATGGGCATTTTTAAGTATTTTTGTTTATTTAAAACTTTTTCCGTGGATGGCAACCTTGCCAAATCCATCAAACTTGTGGATTATCATTGGGGTTAATTTCATCTGTATTAATGCTATTGCAGCGATTTCTGTATCAGCACTTATCAATCAAATCAGTAAAATGTTTCACCATGAAAAAGAAGTTGGAATTGAGTTAAAAAATGAAATCCAGACTCGAATCGAAACAGAAAAAAAAAATCAGGAGCTATTAACAAAACTTCATCAATCCCAGAAACTTGAAGCCATTGGAACTTTAGCTGGTGGCGTCGCTCACGACCTTAACAATGTTTTAAGTGCCCAGGTCGGTTATCCAGATTTATTATTGATGGATATCCCTGAAGGCAGCCCTTTAATTGAACCTATTTTAAGTATTAAGGAATCAGGGCAAAAGGCTTCTGCCATTGTTCAGGATCTTTTAACCATGGCCAGAAGAGGGGTTTTTGTTGAAGAGGTTATAGACGTAAATCAAATAATTAAAGATTATATTAAGTCCCGGGAATGTGAAAAATTAAAATCTTTCCATCCTGATGTAGAAATTTCAACTAACTTTGGTGAAATATCAAATGAAATAATAGGCTCAGAAGTGCATATATTCAAGACTCTCATGAACCTTGTGAATAATGCTGCAGAGGCTATGCCAGATGGTGGAAAAATTCGAATTTCAACACACAGTCAATATATTGAGAACCCAATAAAAGGATATGATTCTTTTACAAAAGGAGAGTATGCAGTTCTTTCTGTCTCTGATACGGGAACAGGTATTGCTCAAAAGGATATTGAAAAGATATTTGAACCTTTTTATACAAAAAAGAAAATGGGGCGAAGCGGGACAGGGTTGGGCATGTATGTTGTTTGGGAAACTATAAAGGATCATAAGGGTCATATAGATGTTAAAAGTGTCGAAAATGCTGGGACTACTTTTATAATTTATCTCCCAATAACTGAAAAAGAAAAAGAAGAAAAAGAAGAAAAAAAATCATGGTCAATGGAAGAATACATGGGGAATGGAGAGTCAATTCTGATTGTGGATGATGAAAAAAAACAATGCGAATTGGCAACTGACATATTGAGTAAACTCAATTATTCTGTTTCATCATTAGAAAATGGAGAAAAAGCGATTGATTATATGTATAATAATGCTCCAGATCTTCTGATTTTAGATATGATAATGGAGCCTGGCATTGATGGCTGTGAAACCTTTGAGCAAATTCTAAAGATACATCCCGAACAAAAATCTATTATTGCAAGTGGGTTCTCCGAAAATGACAGAGTTAAAAAAGCTCAAGCACTTGGTGCTGGAGAATATATCAAAAAACCATATACACTAGAAAAAATAGGCCTTGCTGTTAAAAATGCATTGGAAACTTCAAAACAAGGCCCATTAACCTTTCTTTAATAATTCCCATCTTTAAAACCTCTCCTGTTTTAATCACAAAAAAATCTTTTTTTAACCTTGCTATGTTCAATTGAATACGAATGTGCTCTTTTACTATAAAGATTCGTCGCAAGTACAAACCATTTTAAAAAACCGTAACCGTGTGAGTGTGGTGGCCTGTCTGATATGGCAGATACCGTTGCGGCGAATCTTTCCAAAAGACATTTATTAGTAAAAATCCATAATATCCCATTGAGGATATCTCTCGGGCCTTCCGGGAGTGTTTGTTTTATATTGCAGGTTCTATTCAAGTCCATTGTTTATTTGTAAGTTCCACCATGGTTTTCCTATATAACCAGGGTGTTATGTCTATTTTTTGTAAGATCGCTTGTAGTAAAAGACGAAGAACTATTACTAACCAACAAAAAAAGGAGAAAAGAATGGACATTCAATTTAAGCAGGTTAAATCGGCAATGGATAAACTTGAGGTCTACAGTTTGAGAAAAAAAGTATATGTTGATGAAGAAAAGCGCTTCCCTTATTCTCTGGATCATATTGTTGATCAGTATGACAGCTTTGAAGAAACAATCAATTTTGCTGCCATAAAAAATGATGAAATGGTAGCTTCTATCCGCCTTATTATGGACAGTGAGGCTGGCTTGCCAATTTATAAGTATGACGATATCGTAAATTATAAAAAAAAATTGACAGGGCCATGTTTTACGCTTGGGTGGGTGTGCTGTACAAAACCCTTTCGTCATACCACAGGCCTTATCAAATCTCTTGTACGACATGCTTTGTTGTATGCTCAAAAAAAAGGATTCAAACATATGATGTCTGTTCTGCATCCACCTGCATATGACTTAATGCATCATTGTTTTAAAATAGAAAAAATAGGTCCTGTTTTTTTTGATCAGCAGCGAAATGTGGAAATGTTGCCTGTGTACGCGACTGTTGAAACAATGATAAATCAGTCTAAATCAGGTTCTTCTGATGAAAAAAAGGTTAAACCTCAAACGAATATTCTTGATTTTCAAGGGAAATATCATTTTCTTGAAGAGGCATTATCAAGGAATATTGGTATTTTCTCTCTTTCAGAGCAGGATAAGCTCATGGAATGCAGAGTTGCCATCCCTGGGCTGGGAGGAGTCGGAGGGCAACATCTTGTTACCCTTGCCAGAACCGGTATAAACAATTTCAATATTGCTGATTTCGACCAATTTGAACCTGTCAATTTTAACCGTCAATACGGAGCAAGATCAAGTGGTTTTGGGCACCCCAAGATTGATGTCATGTATAAGGAAGCTATGAATATTAATCCTTATTTAGATATCAAATGTTTTAACCAAGGCGTTTCAGAAGAGAATATAGATGAGTTTTTAGAGAATGTTGATCTCGTAGCAGATGGGATGGATTTCTTCAATTTTGATATTCGCAGGTTGATATTCAAAAAAGCCTGTGAGAAAAAGATACCGGTTATCACTGCCGGACCTTTGGGATTCAGCACTGCTTTGCTTGTTTTTATGCCAGATAGTGGAATGACCTTTGATAAATATTTTGATATACATGACAACCTTGAGCTTGAAGAAAAGCTTATTCGTTTTTTTATAGGCCTTGCACCAAAGGCATCTCAAGCAGACTATATTGATCCTGATGCTATCAACATGAGAGCTCAAAAAGGTCCTTCTTTAGGAGCTGCCTGCCAATTATGTAGTGCCGTAGTAGCGACTGAAGCGGTCAGGATCCTGTTAAAAAAGGATGGTATTAAACCTGTTCCGCATTATTTTCAATATGATCTTTTGACCAGAAAGTTTCATCAGGGTTATCTTGCTAAAGGGAACAGACATCCTCTTCAAAAACTCAAGTATGCAATGGTAAAAAAAGGGTTGCAAAAGAATAAAATAGCAAAGATTGATCCTGACTCCCCTAAGGTAATGCAAAATAACAAAAATATCTCTCCGGAAATAGTCAAATATCTTCTCGCCGCTGGATGTCAGGCACCATCAGGTGACAATTGCCAGCCATGGAATTTTAATTTCAGCTCAAACAATTTAAAGGTTTTTCTTGACCCTTTAAAAGATAATTCATTTTTTAATGTGAATCAGACAGCTTCTTATATCGCCTGTGGTGCAGCAATTGAGAATATCCTTTTGGCTGCATCCAGATATGGACTTTCTGGCAAAATAGACTATATGCCAGATAAAAGTCAGGCATATCATATTGCCAATATAAACTTTTCTTTTAGTGAAAAAGAAGAAGACCCTCTTCAAAGATTTATATGGGACAGGCATACCAACAGGACAAAGTATAACAAACAGCCCATAGAGCAAGATTATCTTGATCATATCAAAGAATGCCTGTTACCTTTCAAAACCAGCAGCCTTATTCTTAAAACAAAAAGGGAGGATATTAACAAAGTTGCAGGGCTGGTTTATGAGGTTGATAAAATCAGAGCCGAGCGCAGGGATTTACATGAACACCTGATGGAAATGATCCGTTTTACGAATGAAGATGCCATGAATAAAAATGATGGATTCCCCATTAAGAATCTGGAGGCAGGTGTTGGAGGTGAATTATTTCTTAAAGCCTGTTATCCTTGGGCAATAATGAACCTGGTAAATAAAGTTGGCATGGGAAAAATGATTTCAAAGATTGCTGAGAAAAGTATAAAACAGGCACCTGTTGTTGGTTTGTTGAAAGTTAAAGGAAAATCTTTTAAAGATTTAATTGTTGGTGGGCAGGCCCTTGAAAGGTTATGGTTAACCTGCACCAGATTTGGGATTTCATTCCAACCTATGACGGCAGTTACATTATTCAGAAACAGGTGGGAGCTTGGATTAGAAAATGATTTTAGTCTTAAACACCAGCAGCTTTTGGGTAAAGTTTGGCCATTATATGCACATTTATTTGAAACAGCGAATGATGAATCTCATATCATGTTATTCAGGCTGGGTTATGGGAAAAAGATATCATGCAGGACACTAAGGAAAAAATGTTGATTAATCCACGATTTCTATACAGTTAATGAATTAGTATTTATATCACTTTTATACCTGGCATGGTTTTAAATATCTCGCTGGAATTTCTCCAGCGAGATATGCCTCATGGCGTGATTGATCTTATCTACAAAAAAGTGGCCACACTTAATTAATTTTGGTATTCACTTTTTGTGGATAACTTCCAATTACCTGACGATCTCCTTAGATAAAAACCAGGATTCTAAAGGAAATATTCTTGATCTTCTTGCTGAACAATGTGATAATTTTAGATTAATTTTATTATATTGGAGAGTTACAGCATGGCTGATGTATATAAAAAACTTGCAGTTCATCTTGACAATACCCCCAGCGGATACCCGGAAACCGAATCCGGAGTTGAACTTCGGATCTTAAAACAACTTTTCACCCAGGAAGAAGCCCAACTTACCCTTTCACTGGTATTAATGCCTGAACTCATTGAGCCCATTGCCAAAGAAAAAGGTCTTTTTTAAAGTCCCCTTTCTTTTTTTATAATATCATAGGCTTCCTGAATTTCCTTAAACTTGTCATTGGCAAATTTGATGAACTCTTCAGGGAGCCCTTTGGCCTGAATTTTATCCGGATGGTATTCAACCACAAGTTTACGATATTGTTTTTTAATCTCTTCGTTAGAAGCTGTTTCATCACATTGCAGTACTGCATAATATTTATTCGTGAGCTTAACATACTTGGATTTGAGGCGTTCATAATCCGTACTGGAATAATTAAAAATCCGTGTGGCGGATGTCAGCATATGCTCTTCTTCCACGGAGATTTTTCCATCAGATGCAGACACTTTTAATAAAATATCTATCATTAATTCAATGATGCGCGGCTGTGTGTGAAACACAGAATAAAACTGGGTGGCAAAGGCATCAAACGGCTCTGCTGAATTAATGGCATGTCTGAATATATTGATGGCTGTCCGTTGTCCGTTTACATCTAACTGAAGATCCTGCTTCATAATTTTTTCAATGGCAAGTATCTCATTTTCAGACACTTGGCCATCGGCTTTGCTTATTTTAGCCAGCATGGAAAAAGCAGCTGTAAAAAAAACCAACTGAGCCTGTTCATTAGAAGATAACGAACTTTGCAATCCAGGTCGCGAAGACAAGTACGCTGACTCTTTTTTATCCATAAAAGTATGCCCGAATGCAGCACCTGCCACAGCACCTAAAGGCCCACCCAATGCAAAGCCTATTGTTCCACCAATCATTTTTCCAAGCCAACTCATTATCTATCCTCTCAAATAAAAAATCAAAACCCTTGTATCATTTTTAAAGATTATATATAAACACAAAAGCTTGATGCGTCAAACTATTAACCGAACTGATAACATAAACTATGCTGCTTAAAAATTTCATTGGTATTTTAATTATCCTGCTCAATATCGCTGGAATTGGTTTTTTGATTTATTTACTGGTAAAAGTAGTCAAAAAACAATTTTTATCTGAAACATCGACACAAGGCCAAACGGCTGCTGCTCCGGTTAAAAAAGCCAAAATTGTAAATGATGATATTATCCCGGATGAAGATGATTTGTTAAAAGATATGGACTTATCCGACCTTGATAATCTCAATCTCGACGATTTTGATTGAGGAAGTTTTGATTATTATGAAACGTCAATATGCACTTTTATTTCTATTATTCGTCTCACTATTCTTGGCTTTTTCCCTTACTGGATGCGGCGGAGCTGCTGCATTAGGAGGTGCTGCCTTTGGCGGACATAAAGGTGCGACCGACAAAAGATCTATCGGTACAATGTTAGATGATTCTTTGCTTTCTTCCTCTGTAAAAACCAAAATGATCTCAGACGAATTTGTTAAGGCACGACACATTGATGTAGATGTTCTCAATGGCGTGGTATATCTCATTGGAGTGGTTGAATCCTCCTCTCAAAAGAGAATGGCCGGAGATATTGCCCGGGGGGTTGATGGCATAAGGAGAGTTGAAAATCAACTCATGGTGGGAAAAACGACTGCCGGTCAAATTCTTGATGACACGATTCTTTCCAGCAGAATCCAGGCAGAATTATTAAAAGAGCCGAATGTACGGTCAACAAACATCGATGTTGATACCAATAATAATGTCATCACGCTAACCGCTATTGTTTCATCCTATAAAGAGAAAGAGACCATTATCAAAGTCGTACAGAAAACTGCAGGTAATCGCCAGATAGTAGACAACCTCAAAGTCGCGAACTAATTTACTTCTTTTTAACTAATTTACTTCTTTTTTAACCAGGGTTTATTTTTCTTTACTTTTTCTTTAATCGCAGCACAGCGGGTTTCAACAGAACCTGGCCCGATTAGTTTTTCCACTTGTTCAAAAAATACTGGATTATTAGTAGCGCTAAACTCCTCACCAAGCTTGATCAATACCGGTGGGGTCTCGCCGTTAATCTTTATTTTCAAGAAAACATCACAGTCTCCAGAATTCATTTGAATAACCGTTTTCAATTCATCCAACAGACTGGAACGAGCCGTTTGAGCATCA
This sequence comes from Desulfobacula sp., assembly GCA_033852015.1. GTDB lineage: Bacteria > Desulfobacterota > Desulfobacteria > Desulfobacterales > Desulfobacteraceae > Desulfobacula. Next base: position 2,191 of record JAWSVH010000143.1, on the reverse strand, counting down.
AAATGAATTAAGACACCATTGGTCCACTCATGGGAAGCCTGCTCAACAGGCACTATTTTTTCGGCGATAAGCTTGACCATGTTTTCATTTTTCTGAACTTCTGCTTCCAGAATAACAATCGCCTCTTCAGACAACAGGGTATGTGTTTTTACATACAAATTGGGAAAAACAACGGTTTCAATACTTCCGAGTTGATCCTCAATGGCAGTAAATGCCATCATGTCACCTTTTTTAGTTTTATGAAGTTTTAAAATTTTTAAACTGCCGCCCATACGGATAATTTTACCATCTGACATATCTTGGATATTTACAGAATTAACGGTGGCAAATTTTTGGATGGTCTCCGTATATTTATCCAATGGGTGCCCTGAAATATAAAATCCAAGGGATTCTTTTTCGTAGGTTAATAACAGGTTTTCTTCCCACTCTTCAATTTTTGGCAATTTGGGTGTGCTCACTGGAAGCGAGGTTCCCATATTTGAATCAGCAAATAGATCCAACTGGGAATCTGCTTTTTCTTTTTGTATTCTGGACCCATGTTCAAGTGAATCTTCGAGTACTGCCATCATCTGGCTGCGCAGAACATTTGTAGAATCAAAGGCACCGCATTTAATCAAGGCTTCAAGAACCTTTTTATTAACCTTGCCTACATTGACCTGTTCACAAAACTTATAGATGGTTTCAAACTCACCTTCTTTTTCACGGGTTTCGATGATGGATTCAATGGCAGCTTCACCCACATTTTTCACCGCAGCCAGGCCAAATCGGATACATCCGTCCGAAACTGTAAAATGGGCATCGCTTTTATTCACATCGGGTGGAAGAACCTGAATTTCATGGCTTCGACATTCATCTATAAATTTAATAACTGAATCTGAGTTGTTCCGTTCACTGGTCATCAAAGCCGCAATAAATTCAAGGGCGAAATTGGCCTTTAAATAAGCTGTCTGGTAAGCAATAAGGGCATACGCAGCACTATGGGATTTATTAAAGCCATACCCACCAAATTTCTCCATTAAATCAAAAAGTTCGTTAGCCTTTTTGGGATCATGATTATTCTCTTTGGCCCCTTTCATAAAAAGCGCCCGATGCTCTTCCATCATTGAAACAATTTTTTTACCCATGGCTTTTCTAAGGCCATCGGCATCTGCCATGGAATAATTGGCCAGCACACCGGCAATTTTCATGACCTGTTCTTGATAAAGGATCACACCATAGGTTTCTTTTAGAACCGGTTCCAATTCTTCAAACAGATAAATTACTTCTTCACGGCCGTTTTTACGTTCCACATAAGAGTCTGCCATCCCACTGTCTAATGGACCGGGTCTATAAAGTGCGACGAGCGCGACAATATCTGAAAAGCTGGCTGGTTTAAGCCGCAAGATCAGATCTTTCATGCCCGAACTTTCCAGCTGAAACACTCCCGTGGTATCAGCACGCTGCAAAAGCTCAAACGTTTTGGGATCTTCGTAGTCCAGATTTAAAAGATCCGGAGGTGTTTTGCCCTGTTTTTTAATCAGCTCAATGCAGTTTTTAATGACGGTAAGGTTTCGCAACCCTAAAAAATCAAATTTAACCAGACCCAGTTTTTCAACATAATTCATATCAAACTGTGTCACCGTCTCCCCTTCTTTGCCTTTATACAAAGGGAGATATTCATTGAGCGGCTTATCTGCCACCACAACACCTGCGGCGTGAGTGGACGCGTGTCTTGGAAGCCCCTCTAAAAGCAAAGCGACCTCAAGCATCTGTGTTTTTTCTTCAGTTTCTTCGCACTTTTCACGAATGGCTGGGACTTCTTCTATCGCTATGGTGAGATTCTTGGCATTATCAGGAATCATTTTAGCAATTTCATCGACTTCAGATAAAAGAACTCCAATCGCCCGGCCTACATCTCTGATAACCGCTTTGGCTTTGAGCCTTCCAAACGTAATAATCTGGCAGACATATTCAGGACCGCCATATCGATCAATGACATATTTATAGACCTGATCCCGGCCTTCAATGCAAAAATCGACATCAATATCCGGCATACTGAGTCTGGCAGGATTTAAAAAACGCTCAAAAATCAAACCATGTTCGATGGGATCTAAAGCTGTAATATCCATGGCATAAGCCACCATAGATCCTGCAGCAGACCCCCTGCCCGGACCCACCGGAACTCCAATTTTTTTTGAATACTCAATAAAAT
>JAWSVH010000142.1:0-18094 GCA_033852015.1 Desulfobacula sp. | reverse complement strand
TTCCCACTGCAATGATTGGTCTTGTATTAAAACAATTTGAACATATATTATTTTCTTCACAGGTCCTTGTGGGGTTTATGCTGCTGGTTACAGGTACTATTCTGTGGATGTCTAAAACATACTATTCAGATGATATAAAGCAAGGAACATTTGGTACAAAACAGGCAGTTTTAATTGGGATCATCCAGGGGCTTGCGGTTATCCCAGGAATTTCACGGTCCGGAAGTACAATTGCTACGGGCATGTTCTTGGGTCTCAATCGTAAAATGGCAGCTAAATTTTCTTTTTTGTTGTCTATCCCAGCCATTGTTGGGGCACAGATACTGGGTGTAAAAGATATGGTTGAAAGCGGGGCGTCAATTGATATGGAAACCATATGGGCGACCCTTGTTTCATTTATTGTTGGTTTGATTGCTTTAAAATTATTATTAAAACTTGTCCATTCGGGTAAATTTCATTTATTTGCACCGTATTGTTGGATTATAGGGACGTGGGTCCTTTTATCAAACATCTTCTAAAGGAGGGATTATGAATCCGGGAATTTTTAGAGAATACGATATAAGAGGTGTCGCAGGCATCGATATTATGGAAGCAGATGTTATTAACATCGGGAAAGCTTACGGAACCCTTTTGAATCGGTCGGGTAAAAAAAAGGTATCTGTTGGAAGAGACTGCAGGCAAACTTCTGATACATTCTCAAATCTTTTTATCCAGGGGATATGTTCTACCGGTTGTGATGTCGTTGATATCGGCACTTGCCCGACCCCAGTGCTTTATTTTTCTATTCAGCATCTGAATTTAGGGGGAGGAGCCATGGTGACAGCCAGTCATAACCCACCTGAATATAATGGGTTTAAGCTTATGAATGGTCAGGATTCTATCCATAGCGATGGTTTGCAAGATGTCCGACGGCTTATTGAAAAAAATGATTTTGAAGAAGGTAATGGCAAACTGACCCAGCAGGATGTGATAACGCCTTATATGGAAAATATTTTAAGCAATATTAATATTAAAAAAACCATTAAGATTGGTATCGATTCTGGAAATGGTACCGGAGGTATCACAGCACTTCCTGTATTGAAAAAATTGGGTTGTCAAGTGATGGATATTTTTTGTGATATGGATGGTCGCTTCCCAAATCATGAAGCTGATCCCACACAGAAAAAAAATCTTTTAGATCTTATCAAGCTGGTAAAAGACAATCATCTTGACCTGGGCGTGGGATACGATGGAGATGCTGACAGAATTGGGGTCGTAGATAAAAATGGTCAGGTGATATATGGCGATCAGTTGATGATTATCTATGCAAGAGAAATTCTTCAAAGAGACCCCGGAGCAACATTTATATCCGAAGTTAAATGTTCCATGGTCATGTATGATGATATTCGAAAGCATGGTGGTAATGCAATTATGTGGCGTACCGGACATTCTTTGATCAAGAAAAAAATGAAAGAGGAAAATGCAGCCCTTGCAGGAGAAATGAGCGGCCATATGTTTTTTAAAGACCGGTATCTTGGGTTTGATGATGCCTTGTATGCAACCTGTCGTTTGCTGGAAATTATGGCAGATACTGGAAAGGGTGTGGATGAACTTATTGCAGATCTTCCCAAAACCTATACCACTCCGGAAATTCGTGTGGAATGTTCGGATGATATTAAGTTTGATGTGGTTAAAAAAATTGTGGCTCAATTTAAGGCCAAACAGGAAGTCATTGATATTGATGGTCTTCGGGCTATCTATGAAGATGGGTGGGGACTTGTCAGAGCCTCTAATACCCAGCCAGCATTGGTATTACGTTTTGAGGCCTTAAGCGAAGAGCGACTGAATGAAATTAGGACACAAATTGAATCTGCTTTGGACATTATAATACAGGAGATAAAATAGGATTTTATAAATCGTAAAATCTTATGTTTAATATTTTATGGAGTTATCAGTATCACAGCAGGAGGCAGTAAATCATACCGGTTCTCCGGCACTAGTCGTCGCCGGAGCAGGTTCCGGGAAAACCCGGACCTTGACGGCAAAATTCTCCCATCTCGTTAACCAGGGTCATAATCCTAAACAGATTTTAGCCATTACGTTTACGAACAAGGCAGCGGAAGAGATGAAGTCTCGTCTGATAGAAATAACCGGGCTTGCTCATAAAGAATTTGCGTGGGTGAGAACTTATCACTCTGCCTGCTTGATGATTTTAAAGCAGCATTGTGAAATTATGGGGTATGTTCAGCCCATTCAGGTGTTTTCTATATATCAACAAGAAAAACTGGCCAAAGAGTTGTGTGTGAAAAATAATATTGAAAAAAAACATGCCAATAGAATTATATCTTCGATTTCAAGGGCGAAAAATTTTGGTGACCCTGAAAAATATTTTGAATTAAACCCCGGATTTTTTGGTATTCGGCTTCAGGATATTTTTGTTCAGTATGAAGCTCGCTTAAAAGAGATGAATTCCGTCGACTTTGATAATATTCTTTTAAAGGCCAGAGATTTGTTACGGGATAATGAACAGGTTAAAAATCATTATCAAAATTATTTTTCTTATATCTTGGTGGATGAATATCAGGATACCAATAATCTTCAGGATGAACTGACTAACTTGCTTTTAGGTAAGCATAGGAATCTGTTCTGCGTGGGGGATGATTGGCAGGCTGTTTATGGCTTCCGGGGTTCTAATGTAAATCATTTTTTGGATTTTCCGGAAAAATATAGTGATTCAAAGATATTTCGTTTAGAGGAAAATTATCGTTCTGCAAATGAAATTGTTCAGACAGCAAATGATTTGATCGATTACAATCCGGATAAAATGGAGAAAAAGTGTTTTTCTAAGAAAAAAGGCGGTGTGGTCGAGATTTATGATTTCATGTCTGATACTCATGAAGCCGAATGGGTGGCAAGACGAATCAAAGGGATGAACCGTCAGGGCCAGGGTATCAGCCTGGATAAGATTGCTATAGTTTACCGAACCAAGTTTTGCTCACTTCCCTTTGAAAAGATCTTTAGAGCCTATCGAATCCCTTATAGTTTAAAAGGATCCCAGGGATTTTTTGAACGCATGGAAGTGCTGGATATTAATTCTTATCTGAGTGCGGCATTTTTCCCCGGGGATGATGTCTCATTTGAGCGGGTCGTTAATACGCCTAAAAGAGGAATCGGACCATCCATGGTCAAAAAGATGGCCGAGATGAGAACTGAAAAGGTAAGCCTTCAGGATGCAGCACGCATCATGGTTGCAGATCGAGTGCTGACCAAAAAAGTGCATGCAAACTTGTCCCAGGTCCTTGATGTTTTAGATGAGATTGCGCAGCTTGCTCCTGCCAGAGCCATGGAGATTGTTATCGAAAAAACCGGGTATTATGAATATTTGAAGAAAAAAACAAAAACACCGGCAGAGTATATCTCAAAAAAAGAGAATATTGAGCAGTTGATCTATACGGCAAGGCCCAAAGATACCATGTTGGAATATCTTGAAGAGGCATCCTTGATACGTGAAGACAAGAAAGATGATGACGATGTAGACACGTCTGGTGTATCTCTTCTGACGATTCACTCTGCCAAGGGATTGGAGTATGACACCGTATTTATTGTCGGATGTGAAGAACGCTTGTTCCCCCATTGGCGCTCCATCGATGCAGGAGACAGCGCTGTCTTTGAAGAAAGGCGTCTGATGTATGTTGCCATGACCCGGGCGGAACGGTTTTTATATTTGACCCATGCCAATTATCGTAAAGGGGAGTTTAATACTCGAAGTCGTTTTATTGATCAGATAAAAGAATGCATGTCCTAGTGCTTTATCTTTGGAAAAGGGATTAAAATGTTCCCGTTTTATTTAGTTCGAGAGTTTTTATCTCATCTTTTTGGATCAGCAGTTAAAAATTCAAAGGGTATTATTCCAACAGATCAAAAGTCCATCTTTATCACTTTGTTTTTTGCGATTTTTTCAACGATTACAGGCGTCGGTATCGTTGTGCCGCTTTTGCCGGTGTATGCTAACGATTTAGGTGCTAGCGGTCTTTATGTCGGCATGATATTTGGCTCTTTTTCCATTTCAAGAACCCTTCTTTTGCCATATTTTGGTCGTTTGTCTGATTTAAAAGGTAGGAAACCCTTTATCGTAGCAGGTCTGTTTGTCTATACGCTTATTTCCATTGCCTTTGTTTTTTCAAATAATGTGGAAACATTGATTATACTTCGGTTTATCCAAGGGGCGGGTTCGGCCATGATTATGCCGGTTGTTCAGGCGTACGTGGGTGAAATTACGCCTAAGGGGTCTGAAAGTTATTCCATGGGCCTGTTTAATTTGTCCATGTTTTTAAGTTTGAGTTTAGGCCCGTTGATGGGGGGAAGCATAAAAGAAATTTTGTCCCTGGATGCGGCATTTATCTGTATGGGGATTTTGTCTGGTATTGGTTTGTTGCTGTGTGTTTTTTTTCTTCCATCGGTTGCCCAGGAAAAAACAAAAAAAACCAGACAGGAAATGATTCCCTGGATGAATTTGATGAAAGATTCGCAACTTATTTCTATCTTTTTAGTCCGATATTCCTATACTGCATGCATTGGAGTGATCTGGAGCTTTCTTCCCTTGTTTGCGGACACAAAATTTAATCTCCCAGGGTCTCTTATCGGGGTCTTGGCGATGTTGGGGGTATTTGTTGCCGGTATTTTGAGTTTGCCCATGGGATATGCAGCGGACAGGATCAATAAAAAACTAATGGTCGCCTCAGGCGGGGTCTTGTCAACCATTGGTATGTTTTTGCTTTTTTCTTCATCATCATTTTTAGATCTGGTTATAGGTGTCTCAATCTTTGGCTTGGGTGGTGGTGTCTCCATGCCTGCAATTATGGGGTACGCGGTAATAAAAGGGGAAGAAAAAAAAGCCATGGGATCGGTGATGTCCATCATGACGGTTGCACATAGTATGGGTATGTTGACCGGAGCTATGGCAGCGGGAGTTGCGGTGGATTTTTTAAGCCTGAGAACAGCGTTTTTATGCGGGGCAGGTATGATGGCCTCGGGAACAGCGGCGTTTTTAATATTCAGATATTTGCCTTCTTTTTTAAAAAAAACTTCATAGATACAATAACCTGAAATATTCTGGACTGGATCGGGCATATCTGTTTTCCGTGGGAGAAAACCAGGGGGAATAAAAGTCAGCCCGGCGATAATCGCTGTAAACTCAGTCGCTATGCTCCTTCAGACACTACAGGATTATTTACGCCGTTCAGTTCTTTATTCTGATCCCCTTAATTTCTCAATTCACGTCAAACAGATACACTCGATCCATTTTTGATTCTGCTTTCATAAGTGCTTCCTTGTAACTTTGTGTTGTTGAGGTAGGACCGATTTCTTATGTTATTTTGAGCATGGCATGCCTACCTGTCAACAATCACATCCAGCGGCAAAAAAGGTGATTCAATCAGGACGGGTATGTCAGTATGTTTGTAGTTTTATTTATCTGATGGAGCGGGTGGCGGGCGAATTAATACACTGCAATGGGGACGGCAGCGTCTTTAATAAAAATAAGTTATAGTGTCTGGGTATATTCTTTGAATTCTTTAAAGGTGTTTTCTAGTTGTTGCGCGTGTGTTTGTACAAGATCAATATCGTTTTGCCGTGCCGCATCTTCCAGATTTTTTGCCACTGTTGATAGTCTCATGGCGGTCAGATTGCCAGATCCTCCCTTTATTGAATGGGCGTGGTCTTTGACGATTGAAAAATCAAGTGTCTCAACGCCTTGTTTGATTTTGGGGATTTGAGTATCAACGATTTGGATAAATTCATTTAATACTTGGAAAAAAAAGTCTTTATCATTTTCAAATTCATAAAAGGCCTTTTCAAGATCCAGATGATGATTTGAACTCTGTATTGTTTTTATTTTTTTCTTAGGGTTGTCAGCTTGATATGGGGCAGGTGGTTCTATTAAATTTGAATCTTTTGAAAGCCATTTTTTAATTAGAAAGAGCAGGTCTTTTTTCTTAAACGGTTTGGCGATGTAGTCATCCATGCCGACATCAAGACATTTTTCTTTGTATCCTTTCATTGCATGGGCAGTCATGGCGATGATGGGTGTTTGTTTATATCCTGTCGTGCTTTTTGAATTATTTTGTTTGAAGAGTTCTCCTATTGCAGTTTCATGTTCCCGTATTTTTTTGCAGGCTTCATATCCGTCCATATGAGGCATTTGGATATCCATGAGGATTAAATCAAAATGTCGTTTCTTAAATAAATCAACCGCTATTTGGCCATGTTGGGCTAATGCAACTTGGTATCCTTGACTTTTCAGGTGCTGGGTAACAATAACCTGGTTGGTGGGGTAATCTTCCACCAGAAGAATTTGAGGATTCTCAAGCAGGGTTTCTGAAACTTGATGTTTTGTTGTGACTTCTTCTTTGTCAGAGGTGTTGAGAATATCTTTTTTGCCCAGAATGGAAACGATGGCAGATTTTAAATCATTTTGCTTTACAGGTTTTGTTAGATATCCTTTTATCCCTAATTCCTTGCAGGTTTTGTTGTCACCGATGGTTCCCATGGAGGAGAGAATAATCAATGGGATATCTTTTAGCCGTTCAATCTGTCTGATTTTCTTGGCCAATTCGAATCCATTCATCTGAGGCATTTGAAAATCGCAGAGGATCATGTCAAAAGATAAATGATTAGAGTCGGTATCTGAAAGCACAGTGAGTGCTTCTTCTCCGCTTTTTGCTTCATGCGGGATACACCCCCATGATTTAAGATGTTCGGAAAACACAAAGCGGTTGTTTTTATTATCATCGACAATGAGGATATGCAGGCCATTTAATGTGACCGATGGTGTTGAACTATTTTTGTAGTACATCATGGCCGTGTCTTTTTGAAAAACGACAGAGAACCAGAAGGTTGTTCCTTCCTGAGGAACGCTTTCAAATCCAATTTCTCCATCCATCATGGTAACTAACTGTTTGGAAATTGTGGTACCTAATCCTGTACCACCATATTTTCTTGTTGTAGAGTTGTCGGCCTGTGAAAAACTATCAAATATTTTATGTTGTTTTTCTTCTGAAATGCCAACACCGGTATCTTTTATACAAAATTTTAATTTAACTTGGTCTCCTCTGTTTTCAAAGGAATCTGCCCAGATAAATATTTCTCCTTTTTGAGTGAATTTTAATGCATTACCAATCAGGTTAACAAAGATTTGCCTCAGTCTTCCCGGGTCTCCAATTAATTTTTCCGGAGCATCTGGCGGGAGAAAGGAGATGAGTTCAAGACCATTTTTTTGGGCAGTGATAGCAAAGGTAGCTGCCAGATCTTCGAATAGAAATCTTAAATTGAACGGGATATTATCAAGTTCCAGTTTGCCGGCTTCTATTTTAGAAAAATCAAGGATGCTGTTGATGACAGATAAAAGAGCATCTGCTTCCATGTTGATAGTTGAAGCCAGACTCTCCTGGTGATCTTCAAGGTCAGTCTCAAGGAGTAGTTCCACCATACCCATTATTCCGTTCATGGGCGTCCGGATTTCATGACTCATGTTGGCTAAAAATTCACTTTTGGCTTGGGTGGCTTTCTCAGCAGCGACTTTGGCTTTTTCCAATTGTTTTTCAGCATGTTTGCGTTCGGAAATATTTTTAATTATGCCTTCAATTCCTAAGGGTACTCCTTGTCGGTCTCTATAAAAAATACTGCTGGACATGATGGGGATACAAGATCCGTCCTGATGAAAAATTTCCAACTCAAAATTGACGGTTTTTCTTTCTTCTTTAAGGGTCTCTAAAAATTGGAAATATTGGTCACTGTTATTGTAAAAAATCTGTGCAATATTTTTACCTAAAATCTGATCTTCTGAATCATATCCTAAAAGAGTGAGCCCGGAAGGGCTGATCATGGTCAGGTTTTGATCAATATCTGTGCGATAAAAAACATCCTGCATATTCTCGATGATTCCGCGATGTTTCTCTTCGCTTATTTTTAATCGTGTCTGGGCCTGCTTTCTTTCTTTAATCTCGTCCTCAAGTTCACGGGTTCTTTCTTCAACCAGAAGTTCGAGTTCCTCTTTGTGTTGTTTAAGTTCTTTTTCAAGCGTGTTTCTTGTAGTGATATCCAGAAAGGTGCTGATCCAGGCAGGATGGCCTTGATATTCAGTCTCATCGGTGCGGACTTCTACTTCTATTTCTTGCTCTGATTTTGTAAGTTGGATATACTGGTTTGACTCGGGTCTGTCTCTGTTATCAATATTGGCCTTCACTCTTTTTTTTTCGTTTTCAGGATGAAGCATGTCCGGTGTCATGGTTTTAAGTTCGTTCCGCGTATAGCCATATATTTTTAAAAAAGCATGATTACAGTCATAAATATAGTGAGTTTGCTGATCAAAGACGATGGTGGGATCTGCAATATGGTTGAAAAGTTTTTTGTATACCTTTTCTATTTCTTCTCGTTCTCTTTGGTTTTCATCAAGGTCTGTTTTCAATACCCGTAAAGAATCAAAGACAGCAACAAAGGGGTGAGATTCCTTCCTGCCCTCAAATAAGTGTTCTTCTCTGTCCCAGTTGATTGCACCAATATATCTTAAAATTTCATTTGAATATTCTTCAAGATCATCACCTGGAAATATTTTTTTAAATATCCGTTTTAAAAAGGATATCGAATGAATTTTGGGGTAGTGCTTATTTGCAACCGACATGGATGCATTAAAAGCTTGTTGGTAATTGTCATAAGCCCGCATGGGGATACTCGGGCGATGAAAACGGGTCCCGATATTGTACATCCATTTAACATGTCGGGGGACATTATAGACAAAGTGGCCGATTAGAAGTTTTTCATCTACTTTTTCCAATAGTGCGTTCATGACATGCATTCGGGTTCTTTTTGACAGGATATTGGTGATTTGTTTGTAATCAGAGAGTTCTATATATAGCTTGCCTTTTAAACCAACCGTGTCTAAAAATCGTTCATATTCTGTGAAAAGTGCACGCGTGCCTTCAAAGTTGACCCATCCTTTGGGAAAAACACTGAGTATGTTGTCATTGATGAGTTCAAATGAAACTGAATAGTTTTCTGCCAGGGGTATGTCTGTCCAGGATTTATTTTTCCGTATTCTCGCGCCTGTTACAGGGCAGATTGATTCTGTGAAAAAGTCAAGTATCGTACCTGTTTCTTGTTTATCCAAAATCAATTTCCCTTCATTGTGCGATCATGACTTAAAAATGATTGAATTAAGTATAATATGATTTTGGGGTGTTTTTCAAGTGGGCAGGATTGGAATTTTTATCGGTTATGACAATTTGTTATAATATCGTAAACGTTATCATCAGCTCCTGGACCAGTTTGGTCCAGGAGCTGATATGTTGTATTATAGTCGGAAAACATTTCGCAGGCGACAATTGGGCCATGTGTATTTATCTTTTTAAAAGCAGCATGCTGGAGAGGACCGGCCAATCTATACCTGGGTGCAAGATGCAGTCTTGCCTCCGAATATCGCCCAAAAGCATTCATTGCAGGAAATACAATCTGCTGTTATTGCACCCCGGCCTTCCAGCCATCGGTTGGGAAGATCCGGTTCACGAATTAGCGGTCTTGCTAAGCCAAAGAAAGCCACTTCCTTGGTATTTAGAATTTTTTCCATATGATCGATCGTTCTATTGCCACCAGTCACTATGATAGGAACGGTAATGTTCGCTGCTTTGGCACCTTTAAAGAAATAGGTTTCATCCTCTGTAGAATCAATGTTCTCCTGTATGCAATTACTTCCGCTTACATCGATTGCATCAACGCCGGTTTTGACAATTGCTTTTGCCAGGGCATCAAAGGTTTCGGGTACTATCCCTCTTTTTACTCTCTCTTCTGAATTTAGTTTGATGGTAATGGGAAAATCATCCCCCACAAGCGCTCTTGACTGAACCATGATATCCTTTATTATTCTCACTCTTTTTTCAAGAGTCCCCCCGTATTTGTCATCACGCCTGTTCGTGAACGGTGACAAAAAAGAAGCAAGCAGGTAATTGTGAGCACCGTGGAGTTCCACTCCGTCAAAGCCTGCTTTTTTTACACGCCATACAGCTTTCGCGTGATCAGTTACAATTTTTTCAACTTCGTCTGTTGTAAGGGCTCTGACTTTATTCCTTTTCCAGGACAAAGGCCACGGAATGCCGGATGGGCTGACCTTTGTCCCGCTGTGACCAACCTGGGCAAAAAATTTGCAGTCTTTATCTGCTTTATGCACAGCATCTGCCACTCGTTTGATGCTTTGGATATGTCTGTCATCATAAATATGGATTTGGCTCGGATTAATAGCATCATCTTTTGTGGGGAGCATAAATCCTGAGATAATAAGGCCAACCCCGCCTTTTGCAAGTTCCCTGTGTATATCGATATAAACATTTGTGGTTTCGCCATTTGAAGCGGCATTGATCATGGTTGCCGAACGAACCAGCCTGTTTTTAACCGGCATTTTCCCTATCATACCCTGGGAGAATATCTGATAATCGTGTCGCCCTCGAGGAGCTGATGTCAACTCTTTTGCAGCTTTCACATCTGAAAAAGAGGAAGCAACGCTGGGAAAGGTTAAGCCTGATATCATGGCAGCACCGGCCACATTCGCGCTTTGTTTGAGAAATTCCCTTCGAGTTGTCTTTTTTTTATTAAGTATCATAATTACATCTCCTTTAACCGGGTTAAAATAATGTAAAGAATACACGACATCCTTTTTTGAAAATACGATTATAAAGAAGCTGTATAATATGTTTCTATATAGTAAAAGAAATTTAATGTAATAAAGTGTAACAAATGTTCTTTTTTCATAGTATTGACAAAAAGAATCTACCTATCTATTTTGATGGGCATTGATTGCGTGGTTTAAACTTTCAAACAAGAAAAATGGGACATTATGTTAGATATAAACAAGTTGGGAAAAATTAAGAGAAATTTTTTCCAGGGTTCGTTGGATTATACAAAAAATCAGCCCGATTTTTTTTTACCGCATAAATATAAATCTGTTGCCCCATCAACTGTAAATAATTTTTTAGATAATTTTAAAGAGAGTATTTCTGACGAAAAAAAAATACTGATCTATGTTCATTTGCCATTTTGCTTTTCTGAATGCGTATTTTGTAATTCTTTTCCTCAAAAGACAGACAAGCTGCAACAAGCATTGTATTTAGAAAGTATTTTAAAAGAAATTGAACTGTTTACTGCTGTCGGTCTTTTCGAGGGTAAGGAGGTTGTGAGTATCTATCTGGGAGGGGGAACACCCACTTCTTTTTCCAATGGCAACATAAAATCTATTCTTGAAAAAATTAAGGATTCAATGAGGGTTGTGGAAGGTGCAAGCATCACTACAGAAGCACATCCTTCAACCTTAAAAGATTCTGAAAGGATAAAAGGACTCCATAAGATAGGCATTAACAGGGTAAGTATGGGGTGTCAGACTTTTGATCCGGATGTTCTTAAAATATGCAAAAGATCCCATTCAAAAGAGAGTATTAAAAAAATTATTACAACGTTAAATGATCTGGGGATGCTTAATAATATAGATATGATGACAGGTTTGCCGGGTCAGACCATAAAAAGCGTCCAAAAAGACATGGAGATACTTGAAGAGATTAATCCAACAGCAGTTGAATATATCCGTCATGAGATCGTCAATCCGCTTGCCATAGAAATTTATAAAAAAAATCCAGATCTTATTGTGAAAGATGATGACTTATTTAAGATGGTCTATATGATGCAAAGCTGGATGCAAAAGCAAGGATATGAACAAAATGGTTATTTTACAAATAAGAAGTTTTGGGAATATCGATATCATTGGTTAAAAGAGTTGCCAATTATTGCCTTCGGGGCCCGTGCCAGATCTTATTCAAAGTCGATCAGTTATGATAAACATGAAGATATTTCAATTTATAACGCCCTCATCAAAAAAGGTGTTCCGCCCGTTGGCAGGTATGTTCCTTTCTCAAAAACAGATCAGATGTATCGAACTTTATTCATGAGATTACAATTAAAAAAAGGGCTCTCGCTTACTGCATTTAAAGACAGGTTTGATGAGGACGGGCTTGCAGTTTTTGCAGGTCTGATTGAAAAGTTACAAGAATTTGATTGTGTCCAAATTAAGGATAATTATATTTGCCTTACACAAAGCGGTGCTTTTTTTGTGGAGGATGTTTGCGATTTTATAATGGACTATGCTTTAAAGCTTGAATCAAAGGACTTGAAAAGAAATCCAAATTCCCTGGGAAGTACATCGGCAAGGTTATCGTAAAAATACCCTATTCCATGGGGTTTTGAGCCTTTGTCAAAATAAGATTTTTCTTGCACTTTTAGACCCCCAAATATATAAACCCTTAGTGTGAATCTTTGAATCTTGGCAAAAGGATTGCGTAGGATATAGTATGATGGATACGTATGATGACATTGTTGTAGGAAGCGGAATAAGCGGGCTGACCACGGCTTTGATTTTAGGCATGAATAAACGCAAAGTGCTTTTAATTGAGAAATCGCCTAAAATTGGGGGGAGCCTGTCCAGGTTTTATAAAAAAGGTATTCCCTTTGATACAGGGTTTCATTTTACGGGCGGATTTTCCAAAGATCTACTTCTTTTAGATATGCTTTCAGTTTTATCATTAGAGAACGATATTCATCCTGAATTTATTGATCAGCCAGAAAATCATCGGTTTATTTTTGAAAAGCAGGGACGATCTTTTGAATTTCGCCCAGGGTTTGATCAAAATATGGAGGATATGCTTTCATTCTTTCCTGATCAAGAAGAAGCGATAAAATCTTATTATTCCAAAGTAAAATATGTTAGAGAAAATACAGGATCCATGGATATTAGATCTGAATTTACCATGGAACAACCGATGGATGAAGATTTTATCAGTTTAAAAGATGTCATTGATCCGTTAACTGATGATAAGACACTTAAGACGCTTTTTGGCGCCTTTTCAATGTGTTATGGGACAGAACCCTCCAAGATATCGTTTGCGAACCACAGTCGGGTTACCCATAGTCTTTATGAGTCCATTGCCAGGGTGAAAGAAGGTGGAAATGCATTTATCAAAGCATTTAAAAACAAAATGTCTCAATACGATATTGAAATTAGAACCAATACCTTCCTTGAATCCTGCGAAGATGTAAAGAAAAGACGGGTGGAAACGTTTGTACTTAATGATGGTTCTAAAATAAAAGCTCAAAATTGTATTTTTACGATACACCCGGAAGAAATCTTAAAAACAATTAAAGAAGAAAATACATCTAGATCTTTTGCAGACAGAATTAAAAATTATGAACAGTCTGTTGGTTTTTTTGTCACATTTATACGGTGTACAAAAGAAGACCAAGCGCCATTTGACCCGGCGGTAATTTCATTTTTCCCGGATAATGAAATGGATAAAATGTTTGATCCTGCTTATGTTGGGGATCTGCCGTTAGTGATGGTGAGAAATTGTGAAGTTGTAAAGAAAAGCCGGGTTAATGTGATCAATGCATTTGAATTATCCCATTATGATCATGTTAAACAGTGGTCTGATTCTGTGACAGGCAAGAGAAGCCCGGAGTATAAAGAATATAAAGAAAAGAAAATAAATCGGATCTGTCAACGTATCACAGATGTTTTTCCCGAATATAAAAATCATCTTGAAGTGATTGATTCCGCCAGCATGTTGACGTTCCGTGACTATTTAAACAATCCATACGGTAATGCGTATGGGATCAAACAAAAAATAGGGCAGTTTAATGTTTTTGGCCGGGTTCGGTATAAAAACACATTTGCGGCAGGACAAAGTGCGATGCTGCCCGGTTTGATCGGGGCCATGATGTCCGGGTTTACTATTTGTCGTTATTTGTTGAAAAAAGAGGCATATGCTCAATTTTTACAAACAAAGACCACAGGTAAAAAAAACAGATGAGACGAGTTGTCATTACAGGCACAGGAAGTATAACGGCTTTGGGCAATTCCATGAAAGAGTTAATGGATTCTCTTGAGCAAGGGGTTTGCGGTACAAAGCGCATGGAGCCCTGGTCTGAATATAAAGGTCTTCAAAGTCTTGTGGGAGCCCCTGTAAACTTGCCGGATGTTAAAATAATTCCAAGGAAAATGCGCCGGTCAATGGGCCGGATGAGTTTTTTAAGCGTTTTTGCAGTTAACGAAGCATTGCACTCTGCTGGGATTAAAAAAGAGACACTTTCAAACAAACGATACGGTTGTGTTGCAGGTTCTACTATGGGAAGTTCCCAGGCGTTGAATGACGCATTTGAAACCATGCTTCCGGATCATGATCTGACATTTTTGACCGCCATGAAATTTTTCCAGTGTATTTCCCATACCGTGTCTATGAATATCGCACAATATCTGGGTATTATCGGAAATGTGACGGCAACATCAGCGGCATGTGCTTCATCGCTCCAGGCGATTGGTACAGGATTTGATCTGATTCGATTTAATAAACAGGATATGGTGCTGTGTGGAGGTGCAGAAGAATTACACCCTACGGTGACCGGTTCTTTTGATATATTATTTGCAACGTCGACTCATTTTAATGATACTCCCCAAAAGACCCCCCGCCCTTTTGATAAGGACCGTGATGGACTGGTCTGTGGCGAAGGTGCAGGAATGTTGGTGTTAGAAGAGTTGGAACATGCAAAAAATCGTGGTGCAGATATTTTGGCAGAGGTGGTTGGGTATAATACCTGTGGAAGTGGAAATCATGTCAGCCAGCCCGATCGACAGGCCATGGTCAGATGCATGGAGTCCGCATTGTCAGATGCCGGTTTAAAGCCATCAGATATTGATTATGTGAGTGCACATGCAACTGCAACGCTCCAGGGAGATACCGAAGAAGTTGCGGCTATCGCTCAATTGTTTGGTTCAAAAATACCGGTAAACAGTTTTAAGGGATATCTGGGGCATACTCTTGGTGCCTCGGGAGCCATTGAGCTTGCCATTGCAATAGAGATGATGAATAAAAGTATAATTTATCCAACTTTAAATCTGGATACGATTGATGAAAATTGCAGCGGGGTAAATCATGTGCAAAAAAAGATCAGTAAAAAAATAGATATTATCCTTAAAAATTGTTTTGCCTTTGGTGGAATAAATGCCGCCTTAATCTGTAAAAAATATGTGACTGGTCTGTGAAAAATGATGAATAAACAAATTTCCCATATTGAAATTGATCTTGGCGGGAAAACGATTTCTCGTTGTCATTTGGCAGCCAGTCAAGTGACTCCTTCGTCCACTGGAGATAAACTTTGTTTGGATGAAATTAAAGATCTGATATCCCAGGCCAAAATGCTGGGTGTAAAAAGTATTGTTCTGGTGAACAATGAAAATGATCAACACCCGAATACGAGCGATATTATAGCGTTTATTGGCGACAAAAAAATTGAGATAAAACCGTTTGCCCCTGTAGAATCAACTCAAATAAAATGCTTAAAACATAAATCTTTGTGTTTTGTTAAAAATGATGGGATTGTTTATCCTTGTATCGGTATTCCTCTACCGGTTGGTGATATCCGCAAAGCATCATTGGAAAGTATACTCGCAGACAGTGAAGTCATCCAGAACCTTAAAGATTATACATCAAAGATAAAAGGCCCCTGCCGCACGTGTATCGAGTTTTCCAATTGTTATGGATGTCGTGGCAGGGCATTTTCTTTAACCGGAGACTATCTGGCCTCTGATCCTTTATGTCCTGAAAATAAAGATAAGCTTGATCAAATCACCCATCTCCCGATATCGGCCCAAAATTTGATTCCACAACAACAGGGTATGCGGGTGGTTCAACGGTTATTGGAAATTGGTGAGCGGTATGCAAAAGTGGAGTCCTGTTTTTCTAAGAACAGTCCTTTTGTTAAAAAGGATAAAAGTATAGAAGAGATCGCTTATATGGAGATAATGGCTCAATCGGCGGCGGTGATGAATGGATTTGAAAAGTTTGATACCGGAGCCAAAGCGCCTGGCGGGTTTTTAATCGGGGGACAAAAAATTAATATTTATACAAAAACATATGCCGGTGAAATATTAAAAACAGCTATTTTTAAAATAACTAAATTTGGAAATTTTGGTATTTTGTCAGCAACCATTAAAAGAGAAGATGAATTAATTGCTGACGGTGAAATAAAAATTTATGAAATTGATGGAGCAGACGATGCGCTATAAAGTTTTTTTGTTGATTTTAATCGGGTTATTTTTTGTTAATAGTGCCTTTGGTGCAGCTGCCGATATTGATACTGTTTTGCAGGATGTTGAAAAAAATATGGGGGAAGTGCAAACCATTGAGGCATCGTTTGTTCAAGAAAAAAAGATGGCAATGTTTGATATGCCGGTGAATATTAACGGGAAAATTTATATCCAGAATCCGGATAAATTTGCCTGGGTGGTTGTAGCACCGATTGAGCACACGTTGGTTATTGATGGCAATATGGTTAAAAGATGGGATAAAACAAATGGTACACAATCTCTGTCTTTGGAGAAAAATCCCATGTTCAAAGAAGTGGTCGAGCAGATTACTTTCTGGTTTTCCGGGACCTATACCGCCTGTAAAAAAGATTATGATATCAAGCTTGTAAAAACAGAGCCCATAACCATAGAATTTGTGCCTAAACCGCATAACCCTGCCTCCAATATGTTAACGAAAATCACGCTTGTTTTTCAGGAAGATAGAAAATATTTGTCAAAAATTAAATTGTTAGAGAAGAATTCTGATACAACGGAGTTGTTTTTTAAAGATGTGAAAATAAACTCAGCAATTGCTGCATCAGTGTGGGAATTAAATTAAAAAATGCCTGTAAATAAGTTTGACAGATTGTTCGAGTTTATCGG
The DNA here is from genome assembly GCA_033852015.1 of Desulfobacula sp. Lineage (GTDB taxonomy): Bacteria > Desulfobacterota > Desulfobacteria > Desulfobacterales > Desulfobacteraceae > Desulfobacula. The sequence continues at coordinate 1,305 of JAWSVH010000142.1, read as the reverse complement.
GCATAAAAAAGTCCTTTTGCTGATTATATTGTTCTTTATTCTTCTGGGGGCTTTTGTCCGTATCAGCGGGGTAAAATTTGTTAATGATATTTCAATAATGTTGCCGGATTCTCCCCAAATAAACCGGACCTTAAATTTTATTAACACGTCTGATATGTCGGATACCATTGCCTTTTCCATAAGCCTGAAAAATAGTTCAGATACGAATCTGTTGGCTTTAACCGATAATTTTTCAAACCAGTTAAAAGAGATACCGCAGATAATCAATGTTGTCTCTGGGGTTGAAAATCTTGATATTTCAAAAATCAAACAGGATTTGGCTCAGCGGCTGCCGCTTCTGCTCTCAAAAGAGGATTATCAATTATTTAAAGATATTCAAAAAGAAGCGTTTGTTGCAAACCAGGTCAAACAAATGTTTATCATGCTCACAACACCGGGCAGTTCATTTATGCAGGCGTCATTGAACACCGATCCTTTTGGATGGTCCAACCACATATTAAATAAATTTACGACATTGAGTAAAACAATGGGATTCAATGTTGAATTATATAATAATCATTTTGTTGATAAGACTCGCAAATATGCACTGGTCATTGCTAAAACATCCGTGGCGGTGACCGACGCTGATAATTCAGAATCCCTGCTTTTTGCAATTGATAAACTGGCTAAATTATTTCCAGACCTTAACATTGAAACCATTTGTGGGCACAAGCATACATTGAGTAACCAAAATATTATTAAAAAAGATATTTTTGTTACCACTGTGATCATTGCCATCGCTTTTATTGGTCTGATGCTTTTCATGTTTAAAACCTTTGATGCCATATCCATATTTATTCTGCCGTTTCTTGCCATTGTCATCTCAGTATTCATATCCACCTTTATTTTTAAGTCCTTATCCTATTTTATGATCGGGTTTGCGGCGGTCATTGCAGGCTTTTCTGTGGATTATGGCATTCATCTGTTTACGGCCTGGAAAACAAATGGCTATCAGAAATTTAAAAGTACCATCAGACCTGTCATTATTGCGTCCTTAAGCACAACCGGTGTCTTTGTCTCCTTTTTTGCTTCTTCTGTCTATGGATATAAGGAACTGGCTATTTTTTCTATTTTGAGCATTATTATCTGTGTTATTCTGTCTATTCTGTTTTTGCCTCATTTTTGGAGAGAAAAAGGAACGTTAAAAGATATAAAGATCCCATCGCAGCTTTCATCATCCAAAAGCAAATTTATCCTGTTTGTGTGGGCCGTTGTTCTATTTTTTTCCATGGGCTGTTTTCTAAACTCCAATTTTACACAGGCCAC
>JAWSVH010000310.1:0-691 GCA_033852015.1 Desulfobacula sp. | reverse complement strand
GTTGGAATACAAACTATCCACCCCCAATTCCCTTCGCCTGTTCTATATAAAATATGCCATTGAACACAACATGCCCATCACCATGATTTATGACATGACAGGCATTGATCCCTGGTTTCTTAACCAGATGAAGCAGATTGTGGATCTTGAAAAACAGATCAAACTGGCCGGAAAGGATCTGCCAAGAGATCTGCTTATAAAAGCAAAAAAATATGGGTTTTCCGACCACCAGCTGGCCTGTCTGACAAAACTGACAGAAAAACAGATTGAAAAAACCAGAAAAGACCAGGGCATTGTCCCGGTATATAAACTGGTGGATACCTGTGCTGCTGAGTTTCGTGCGGCAACCCCTTATTATTACTCCACCTATGAAACAGAATGTGAGGCCAGAGTCTCGGATAAGAAAAAAGTAATTATCCTGGGCGGCGGGCCCAACAGGATCGGCCAGGGGATTGAATTTGACTATTGCTGTGTTCATGCTTCCTTTGCTTTAAGAGAAGAGAACGTTGAATCCATCATGGTCAATTCCAACCCGGAAACGGTTTCAACCGATTATGACACCTCAGACAAACTTTATTTTGAGCCCCTTACCAAAGAAGATGTACTCCATATCGTTGTCCTGTAAAAAAGAAGCGGTTCCTTTTGTTGCCATGATGGTAAAACCCATCTCCTGGAAGTCTTTTGCTACCGA
>JAWSVH010000141.1:0-2706 GCA_033852015.1 Desulfobacula sp. | reverse complement strand
ACATTCTTGCAGATCACACCCAGATTCATCAGGTCATTATGAACCTGTGCACGAATGCCTGGCATGCCATGAAAGACAATGGAGGCATTTTAAAAGTTACGCTTCAGGACATTGAGACACAACCTGACAGTCTTATCGTTTGTCCTGAATTAAACTATGGTCGATATCTGATGCTCTCCATAGAAGATCGTGGCCATGGTGTTGCTCCGGAAATGATAGAACGTATTTTTGATCCCTATTTTACCACCAAAGATAAAGATAAAGGAACAGGCCTTGGGCTATCCGTAGTTCATGGTATCGTGACCAAATACAAGGGATGCATCACTGTGAAAAGTAAAATCGGTCATGGGAGTACTTTTACCGTATATCTGCCAGAATTTGATGTGTCATACCATGAAAAACCTTCAGAAGAGGAAGTCTGTATCGGTAAAAATGAACGCATCCTGTTTGTTGATGATGAACAATTTCAGACCCAAATGGGCAAAGAGCTGCTTGAAATGATAGGATATAAAGTAAAAACCTGCAATGACAGTAAAAAAGCGTTGAGTCTTTTTTTGAGCCAACCTGATTCTTTTGATTTGATCATTACAGACATGATCATGCCAAAAATGACGGGTAAAACTTTAGCAAAAAAAATACTTGAAAAACGACCGGATATTCCTGTGCTACTCTGTTCAGGATACAGTGATGATATTGACCCGGAAAAAATACTACAGACAGGAATTCGTCAATATCTGATGAAACCCATTGGAATGAAAGAACTTTCGCTTGCAGTAAAAAATGCTTTAAAAAACAACTAATGATTTTATATAATCTTTATAATTGAATCAGCGTCCCTGCCTTTTGGGGCCCGGCCACATGCAATACAATATTAGAGCCATTAAGATGCTTTGAGATCTCGGTCTTTGCCTTTTTCGGACAATTGTTTTCTTCACTTAAATGCGCAAGAATCACATGTTGAAGCCGATCGGTTTTTAATTCCGACAACAATAGTCCAGTATCGATATTGGACAAGTGTCCTTTGCGTCCTTTGATTCTTTCTTTAAGATACCAGGGGTAATCACCATCCATAAGCATCTGCACATCATGATTCGATTCCAGATACAAGACAGAACAATCTTTTAAGTGATATTTAACCAGATTGTTTGCAACCCCAAGGTCGGTCGCAACTCCGATCTTATGATCCTCATATTCCAGGGTCATCCCAACCGGATCTGTGGCATCATGGGAAATAGAAAACGGAGAGACCAGAATTTGGTCCATCTGAAAAGGTTTTCCACACTCAAAAAAACAGAGCTCATCTATTTTTCCAAGCCCGGAACATGCCGCATATGTCTTTTGAGTAATATGCACCGGCAAATTAAAGCGTCGACTTAATACGCCTGCACCTTTAACATGGTCCGAATGTTCATGGGTGATAATGATGGCATCCAAGGATTCAGGGGCAACATTAATACTGGCCAGCCGCCGTTGTGCCTCAATACCAGAAAGACCTGCATCCACAAGGATACAGGTCTCCCCAAATGATACAAACAGGCTGTTCCCCTTGCTTCCACTGGCAAGGGGACAGACCTGAATGGATTTATTTTTCATCTTTTAGTGCAGCTTTGTAACTCAATTTGATCTTTCCATCCCGTGTAACATCCAGGACTTTAACTTTAATAACATCCCCTTCGTTTACAACATCGGTGACTTTTTTCACCCGATGATCAGCCAGCTCTGAAATATGTACCAGACCATCAGTGCCTGTTTTGATGTTTACAAAAGCGCCAAAGTCCATAATCTTAACGACCGCGCCTTCATAAATTGCACCAATCTCAGGATCAAGTGCGATATCTGATACCATTTTAAGTGCAAGGGCAGAATCTTCTTCATTTTGAGCTGCAATTTTAACAATACCATCATCATTGACCTCGATTGTGGTATTGGTATCTGCTTGAAGCTGACGAATAACTTTTCCGCCAGGACCAATAATATCCCTGATCTTATCAGAATTAATCTTAATACTGACAATTTTAGGTGCACGGGGAGAAACCTCATCTCTTGATGCGTTTAAAGTTTCAAGCATTTTATTTAAGATATGGATTCTGCCACCATTGGCCTGATTCAAGGCTTTTTCCATGATATCTTTTGACAGTTCTTTGATTTTGATATCCATCTGAAGTGCAGTGATTCCTTCAGCAGTTCCAGCCACTTTAAAATCCATATCTCCGAAATGATCTTCATCACCTAGGATATCTGAAAGCACGACTGTTTTATCACCATCTTTCACAAGACCCATGGCAATACCAGACACCGGTGCTTTGATCGGCACACCGCCATCCATCAATGCCAGAATACCCGAACAGATCGTTCCCATGGAGGAACTACCATTGGATTCCATAACCTCACCCACAAGACGAATGGTATATTCAAAATCCTCAGGTGAAGGCAAAACCCGTTCAATCGCACGGGAAGCCAAATTACCATGACCAATATCCCGACGACTGGGACCACCTGCACGGCGAACTTCTCCAACAGAGAAAGGAGGGAAATTATAGTGCAGCATAAAGGCCCGGGTTGTATTACCCATCAAAGTCTCAATACGCTGCTCGTCCATACCGGCTCCCAGAGTCAATACTCCAAGCACCTGGGTTTCACCACGGGTAAACAATGCTGAACCATGAGGTCTAGGTAGATTACCCACCTCGCAGTCGATCTGGCGAA
>JAWSVH010000140.1:0-13853 GCA_033852015.1 Desulfobacula sp. | reverse complement strand
TGGGTGTGATCTGCAAGAATGTGTGCGTTGGACTTCAGATCACTTTTAATCTCAATGAAAGCGGGTAAAGATGCCCGTAGAAGATTTAAAACTTCATGTACAATCTGATTTAGTTTTAAAGGATGTTTATCATAATCTGTTTGGCGGCTGAAAGTCAAAATTTGTCGGACCAGGTCCTTGGCGCGATTGGATGCTAAAAATATTTTTTCTATGTGTGGTTTTATTGGGGAGCTCGGGTCTACTTGAGCAATGGATAATTCTGAAAATCCCATTATAGCGGATAAAATATTATTAAAATCATGGGCAATACCGCCTGCTAAGGTGCCGATGGCTTCCATTTTTTGAGATTGGCGTAATTGTATGGCAACCTTATCTCTCTCTTCTTGCAGTTTTTTTCTTTCTTTTAATTCATTGGCCAGTTTTAGGTTTGCATTTTCCAGATCTTTGGTTCTCTCTTTGACCCTTAATTCCATCTCATCATTCATACTTTTGAGTTTTTGACCGGACCGTTGAAGGGTATGATAGTTTAATGCCAGATCCCGTCCTTTCTGGATAAGAGACTGCTTTTCATTGGGATGGCAGATATCATGTGAGATAATTAAAAGTTTTCTTCCATGAATATCAATCGCAGTGGCTTCGAATAACAGTTCCTGATCTGAATGATCTTTCACGATCCAGATACCGGATTTGAAGTTGCCTTGTTGATGTTTACTCCATCTGGATTTTGTTTCCTGGATAAAATTACCTAGAAAACTGAAAACATCTTCTTTATGAGCTTTCCCGGCTAGAATTTGGCTGGATTGCGGGATATGTTCAATCCATGGTGGTGGTGTACCAATCAGGACAAAATGTCCTTGATTATTCATTTCCAGAACAGCAAAATTTAAAGCTTTAAAAAGTTGTGCTAAAAATATTTCATGTTCTTTTTCAAGCGTTTCATGTGTTGCCGGAACTAGTCGACTCTTTTGTTTTTCTATTAACAGACTCAGTTCATTGAACTTTTGCTGGGTCTGACTTAAAAAAGATTCTTTTTTACTTGAATCCCAGAGAATAAGGCCATAGCCATCATCGGTTTTGAAAAGTAGTGCATCCACGCAAGGTTTGGCCGGCATTTTTATACAGGAGAATTCCATTGACTGGCCTTTGAGTGGTAAAATACCTTCCATGAAAATAAGTGTATTGGAAATAGAATCGGATTCTTTGGGTTCTGTGATATCCAGATCCAAAAGATTTCCACCCCATAATTGGATGTGACCTAAACGATCCATAATAAAATAGGCAGGAGCGCTATCCTTGAATACGTTGAGACACAATTTTTCTAAAACTAAAATGGCGGTATTTGAAATATTCATTTTTCCAACATTTTTTTTGTTAAAATTTCAAAAGCGTATTCGACTCTATCACCGGTTTTTGCACTGGTTTCAATAATTTGGATTCCTTTTTTCCGGATCTCATTTATGGTGGATTGATCAATTTCCCACTGATCTTTGAGATCGATTTTATTGATGATGATTAAAAATGGAATTTCCCCAATGGTATTTTCTGCGATTTGTTTTAAATTCAGAGCAGTGGCCAGGGTCATTTTTCTGGTGCCATCTACTACATAAATGCAACCGGAAGATCCCTTCAGGTAGGATAATCTGACATGCTGAAATTCATCTTCTCCATGAAGATCCCAGAGAATTATATCGACGGCTGTGTCTTGTATTTGAATCTGGGTTTTTTCTATATTGACACCGACGGTGGTATGATATTTATCAGAAAAAATACTGTGCACATATTGTTGGACCAGACTCGTTTTTCCCACTGCAAATGCCCCCAGCAGACATACTTTTTTTTTGATCATATTTTACGGCCTTTTGTTGAGATGGTATAAGATGATTTAAATGAAACCGCACGGTTATATTTTCTGTCATTTACTTTGATTTCTTTTTTAAGCGGTGTTTTTGTTCCTATCCCGTAGAAACTTAGAAATGACGGATCTATACCTTCCTGGATCAGGTTATTTAAGATGAGTTGGGCGCGTTTATGACTGAGCTTTAAATTTTGTTTTTCTGTGCCGCTGGAATCGGTATGACCGGTAATAATAATTTTAACAGGATCGTTAAGTAAGGTTTTTAATTTCTGGATATCGTTAAAAAGTTCAGAGATTTGTGTAAGGCTGTTTTTCTGGTTCTCAATCAATTGAGTACTGTTGTTTTTAAAATAAAGCTTAAGATTTGAAAGTTGTTTTAAGGAGGTCTTTAAGTTTTGTTTGTCTATATTCCGTAGTTTTTTTATGTCGATATCTTCTATCCCGGCAATGGTCTTCGCTGATTTTAAAAAGGAATTGATCCAGTTATCAGATGCCTCTCCTTGTGCAATGATGAGGGTGTCCACAAGTGTCAACTTTGTGGTCGGTGGAGGATTTAAAATGTTTGATGCGCGCTGTAAAACAAAATCAGGTTCAAGGCTATAAAAAGGTCTCCAATGGCTGATCAGTTTGATTCGATCTTTGTCTGTCGACTTAATTAGAGTGGCAGGATCTATTTCCAGAGGGTCTTTAAGCCCGACAATTTTATGATGGCCGTCTTTTTTTTGTGCAGAGAGTATGATAAGGCCCGGATGGGCTTCAAGACGATCAATATAAGAATGCCACACTTTTTGTGTTTGATAGTAGTGAACCGCCCAAAATCCGATGGCGGATAAAAGAACAATGCCAATACACCAGATTAATGGAGACGTCTTTTTCTCTTGTTTTTTTTCTTTGGATTGCAGTCCTTGGTTTAATTGTTCTCTGAAGATAGCAAAATGAAACGGATCTCCATCAAAGTTTTCCAGGGATGCACCTGATTTGATATGAATTTCTTCGATGAGCTTTTTGTATTGAGTTCTTAAATCTAAGGGTGGTGTTCCTCGAATCACGGCGGCAATACAGGCATGTTCTCCTTTTTCTATCCAGACACTGGTGTCAGACCCAATTCTAAGGGTTTCAAGTTCATCTTGGGTGGTCATTTGAAAGGAGTCATTGACAAAATCCTGAATCGCGGTGAGCATCCCTGAGACCAGATCCGGGTCCTGAATGATGGTGTCTTTTGCAACGACATGGTCCAGGACAATACCTGATTCTCTGTGGATTAAAAAGATCTGTTCAACTTTATAAACTAACGTGTGTAAAAGAACCACCTCTCCAAATTGTTTCCCCGTCCTGAATGCTTCAAAACGCCATTTCATTCCCTGGATGGAAAAACTATGATTTAAAACTTGATTTAAAGATTGGACCATACCCATGATGATTGAAGAAATGGCTTTTCGAATGCCAGGGCCCAAAGCTGGGAATATGGCATCAGCCATAATTTTTGGATTATCTCTGACCGAAGCTTTTATGGTTTCATTAATGATAGGGGCGATGACTTGTGGGATTTTATTATTATTTAAGATGGACAGAGAAATGGCTTCTGGCAGAAAAGAGCTCAGCTCTGTTGCCCGAATCATTGGGTCGTCTAAGCGAGTTTGAATTTTTTGGATCTGCTCTTTTTCTGATTTGATTAGCAGATCTTTTAATGCATCAATGGATGTATCATTAGAAGCCTTTGGACTCATCTTAAATGCCTTTGGCCTTAACTTGAACCGGTTTGTTTATTTCGTTGGTTTTTCGTTTGGGCCAGAGCCGCCATCATCAGAAAGCCGCATGGCGATTTCAAGGAAAAATCCAGATAGATCTGACCGATTAACCTTTGTATCGTTAATTTGAACGACGGATTCTTTTAAATTGTTTGTTGCCTGGTCATATTTTTTAATGATTTGGGTAGATAATTGTTTGGACTGCTCTAATATGTTTTCCCGGAGTTCTGTGGATTTTTTAGCCAGGTTTTCCTCATTGGCCAATATTTTTCCACTTAGAGCATCAAAACCGTTTTTCTGTTCTTCTTGAACCGTTTTGTCCGAGCGGGTTCGCTCGTCAGATTCATTTTTGATCCGGTCATTTATATCACTTATTTCTTGTTTGATATAACTTTCCAAAGAATCAATTCGTTTGAGTAGTTCTTCTTTGAGAATGTCAGCTTCTTGAGTAAGCGTGCTTTCCATTCTATCAAAGCGTTTTTCATAATCTTTGGCTTGGTTCCCAAATAGGATGTCTCGGATTTTGTCCATATTCCCGGCATCTGCCATGCCACCTGAAACCATAGGTTTTTTGTCGTCTACAGTTTGCAGGACGTTAGAGGGTTTTGTTTTTTGAGGATGCTTCATCATTGTTCTCCTTTCCAATTATCTGGTTGGGCGAAAAATAAAGTATAGAAGATGGTGATATTGTAGTATTTTTATAAAAACGGGACGTTAAGTCAAGTCATTCGCATTTTTTCTTTTTTCAACAAGTGGTAATATTCGCCGTTTAGTTTGATTAGATCCTGGTGAGAACCCTTTTCTTTTATCTGTCCATCTCTGAGCAAAAGTATGGTATCACAATCTTTGACAGTGGACAGGCGATGGGCGATGATGATGGATAGCCGTCCTTTCATGAGTTTTTTCATTGCATCATGGACTTTTTGTTCAGATTGAGAATCCATATAGGAGGTGGCTTCATCAAAAATAATTAAATCCGGGTCAAATGCAAATGCTCTTGCGATGCAAACCAATTGTTTTTCGCCACTTGATAAGGGGCGCCCACCTTCTTTTATCTGTGTTTCGATTCCTTTGAATTTTTCAAATAAAAAGTCGCAATTTGCATTATACAGTGCTTTTTTGAGCAGACGTTCATCCATTAATGCTCCTGACGGCTGGATATTGTGGCGGATGCTGCCGGAGAATAGAATCGGATCCTGCATGACCAGGGCAGTTTTACTTCTGATGTCTTTGATATTTATTGAACCATAATCCATGTCGTTGATGAAAATTTTTCCATTATTTGGAGTATAAAACCCGGTTATTAAGTTGATAATGGAACTTTTACCAGATCCTGTCTGGCCGACAATGCCGATGGAGTTTCCCCTTGGGAGGAAGAAGGAAATGTCTTTTAATACGGGTTTTTTATTGTCATATGCGAAATCAATCTTGTCAAATCGAATATCTTGAATGGTATTCAGTTGTTGGCGTTTTTTAAGGGTTCTTTGTTTTGCCGGGTCTGTTTTTAATATAGAGATAATTCGTTCTGCAGACGCCAGCGCATTTTGAAGCAGGTTGAATTTTTCAGACAAATCTCTTAAGGGCCGGAAAAACAACTTCATATAGGTTAAAAAGGCAACAAGTTCTCCTAGGGTTAATATCTGTTCTGATACTTGAAAACTCCCGATCCAGATGATTATAGCAACGCTTAATACGCCCAAGAAGCCAATAAAAGGCATGAAAATAGCAAATATTTTAATTTGGAAGAGGGCCGCTTTAAAATGTTCATAATTCAGGGTTTTAAACCGTTGCATGAATCGATTTTGACTGGCGGTAGTCTGGACAATTTTGATTCCGGTGATGGCCTCGGAAAAACTATGGTTGATCTCCGCAATTTTTTGCCGGATGGTTCGAAAGGCATTCCGTAATATTTTTGAAAATATAAAAATGCTGATAAAGATGACCGGTACAATAAGGGATAGATATAAGGCCAGTTTGGGATTGATATTAAAGAGGATGACCAAAATTCCTACCATCATAATCAAGTCTTTGAATATAAAGATTAAGATACTGGTAAACATTTCGTTCATGTTTTCAATGTCTCCTGTTACCCGGGAGACAAGCCGACCGCTGGAATTTTTATCGTAATATGCCACAGGCAAAAGAGTCATATGGGAAAATAACATACATCGCAGGTTGAGTATGATTTTTTGCCCGGTGTATTCCATGAAAAGGGCTTGGAAGAATTCAACAACAAAGTTTAAAAGCACAACGCCTATGTAAAACGCGCAAAAAACCAAGAAGGTTTTAAATTCAAATCCAAAAAGAGTGGTGCCTATTTGTGGCCCTATCGGGACAATAAATCCATCAAAGGCTTTTTGGCTAAGCAGTGGTAAAAGCAGCTCAACACACGTCACCATAAAAACTAAAAGAGTTGATATGCACAGCATCCAGGCGTATGGCCGAATATAAGGCCACAATGCTTTGGCGACTTTCAGGTCTTCAAGTTTAATTTTTTTTTCTTCTATAGGGAGATCAGACAAGGTGTTCCTCCTCAAACTGCTGGGCCAGATATGCTTGCCTGTAAAAGGGATCTGTCTGTATGAGTGTCTCATGGGTGCCGGAATGATCAATTCGACCATCTTTTAAAATATAGATAGTATCACAGCCTGCCAGAGCTGAGATCCTGTGTGAGACAATAATGATGGTTGCATCACTGTTCATCTGGTTGAACTTGGGAATAACTTTTGATGCTGTGTGTGTATCTATCTGGCTGATCGGATCATCCAAAATAATGATGGAGCGATTGAGTATTAAGGTTCGCGCCAGGGCGATTCGCTGTTTTTGTCCTCCGGAAAGCGTGACCCCTCTTTCTCCCACAATGGTATTTATGCCGTCGGGCATCTTTTCAAGGGTTTGCTTTAGACTACATGCATCGATAACGTGTTCTAAATCATCTTTTTTAAACGTTTGTCCAAGAAGAATGTTTTCTTTGATCGTCCCTGAAAAAAGGAAAGATTCCTGGGGCATCAGTGCAATTTTACGTCGCAGATCACTTAGATTAACGGTTGCAATATCATGCTCTCCTAAACAAATGGTTCCGGAATCTATATTGTAAAGTCTGGGAATTAACTGAATCAGGGTGGTTTTCCCACAGCCTGGAGGACCACTGATGCCAATGAGGCTTCCCTTCGGGATTTGGAGAGATACATTTGAAAGTATGGGTGTTTTTCTGTCGTAGGAAAAATTAATGTTTTCAAACCGGATATCTTGATTTTTATGGGTCAGAGGAATCGGATGATCACAGGATTTTACATCCGGCACAGAGTCCAAAAGAATGCGGATTCGTTTTAATGAGGCTAAACCTCTTTGAAATAAATTGGTCATCCATCCAATGGCAATGATGGGCCACGAAAGAATTCCAAGATATTGAAGAAATGCAACCAGTTCACCGGGTGTTAGTATTTGAGACATGGTCAGGTATCCGCCATAAAAGAGTACCACCAATGTGGAGAGGTTGAAAAACAGTCCCATCATGGGTTTAAACAATGCTGCGACAAAGGCGCGTTTTAAATTCTTTGAAAAATAATCTGTGGATGCTGTTTTAACGGAATCTGCAATAAGGGTTTCAAAATTAAAGACTTTGATAATACGAATGCCAAAAAAGCGTTCTCTGACCAGTTCGGTTAATTGTGAGAAAGATTCCTGGGCGGTTTTATGCATCACATGCATTTTTTTACCAAGAATTTTTATCACAATAATTAAAAACGGCATGGGGATCAAGGCAAAGAGTGTCAGCTTCGGGTGGGTCCAAAACATGATGGTAAGTGCAGCTCCCCCCAGTAAAATGGTGTCAACCAACACCATGAGTCCAAAACCAAAGGCCATTCTTACATGGTTGATATCACTGATGGCGTGTGCCATGATATCTCCGGTTTTGACCGTATCGTAATACGGTGCATCCAAACTTAGAACATGACTGAAAAGATCATCTCTTATTCCTTTTTCTACATCCCTTGCACTACCCATAATTAGAATTCGCCAGCAATATCTTAATAGGGCCATGGTAAGGCCCAAACCTAAAATGACAGCACACTGGATAAAAAGAGTTCGCTGATTGATGGTGCCAAAACTTAACGTATCGACCGCCTGCTTGATAATTTGAGGAATGACAAGCTGGGTGATATCCACAATGATCATGCACAAAAGACCCAGTAGGATTTTGAACCAGTTTTTTCTAAAATATGGGTAAATCAGTTTCATAATAAGTTAATAAAATAGACATTTTTTTTGTTTTGGCAATGCCAATAGGGTTTGTTTATCGTATACATCAAAAATATAAAATTAATTCTAATTAAATTAATATAAAGTTTATTGGGAATATATAAAGAGTTCATATTCTTTTCTATATTTATTGGGTCGATATAAAAGTTCTTGAAGAACGCTTGTAAATCATAAAATTAACCATAATACTATATGAAATTTAAAAAGGAGGATGCAATGAGTTTATTTTTGGTTCAGCATGGTGAAAGTTTACCAAAAGATCAGGATCCTGAAAAAGGACTTTCAAAAAAAGGGATAGAAGAGACTCAAAAAATTGCTCAAGTGGCAAAAATGTACAATATTCCTGTGTCACAGATTGTTCATAGTGGTAAAAAACGTGCCTTGCAGACCGCTCAAATTTTTCATAAAGAACTGAAAATTGAGGCACAACTGCAAATAATAGAAGGAATTGCTCCGATGGACAGCGTGGAAAGCTATGCCCAGCAGATTGATTCGAAAGCGAACACTATGGTGGTGGGTCATCTGCCATTTATGGGTAAACTGGTCTCTTTGTTGACGACGGGAACCATCGGATTTGATTTATATCGGTTTCAAAATTCAGGAATTGTCTGTCTGGAGAAAGAAGATGACAAATGGCATATAAAGTGGACGTTGAATCCAAATATTTCATAAAAGCTTGAGTTTAATCACGTATGATTTTTATGTAGATTAAAAAAAGGTCCATTCAAATCTCCTTTGTGTTTAATGATTTTTGCACTATATCAGGTTTTTTGATATAACGCTGTTCAGAGAAGTTTTTGCGGATATATTTTGAAGTGTTGTATGTTGCGAAAGTCAACCTGTCTGTAGGCATCATTAACTGAATACTCAGACGCTAACTGACGCTCTCCAAACAAAAATAGCCATGTGTGCCTAATTGAAAAAGGGGACATGATGAGAATGTTCGGCTTACTTTATCAAGTGATACTTTTAACTATTTTGCTCACGCCAATGGTTGCCAGGAGTGAAGTCGTACCCAAAATTCTCATTCTCCATTCCTACCATCAGGGCTCTCCCTGGACTGACGGTATTATGGAAGGTATGATGAGCATCCTGAAGTCAGCCGATAACGAAATCAGTATTCATACAGAATACCTGGATGTGTTGAGAACCCCAAAAGAAAAATTATGGCCAGATTTCGAAAACTACCTGAAAACCAAATATATAGATGAACATTTCGATATAATTCTGGCCTCTGACGATGACATCCTCGATTTCCTTATTCCCCGATATAAAGACTTATTTCCCACCACCCCTATTATATTTTGCGGTATTAATAATCTTGATGAGAACAAATTCAAAAAACACAAAATATTCAAGGGAATCAATCAAGAAATTGATGCAAAAGGAACCATTGAATTCGCCTTAAAATTGCTACCACATACAGAAAGATTTTTAGTGATATCAGATCGAACCTCCGGAGGGATTAAAACCACTAAAAAATTTAAAGAAGATATTAAAGACCTGGGTCTTTTGAAGCCGACGTTTCAACTGATTGATGACTTTACTCTGTCGGAACTTAAAGCACACATGCAAGCGCTCGGACCGAAGGACCTTGTTTTAGTGCTCAGATTGCAAAAAATTAAAGGGATAGGCAAGCGATCACCCACAGAGTTCACGAAATTTATAACTGACACAACTCCAGTTCCTGCCTTCAAAGTCTGGGGTACTGGGAAAACTGACTTTACGGGCGGGGTCTACGTATCGTCGTTTGCACAGGGTGAAACTGCGGCAAAAATGGGTTTGAGAATGCTTGCGGGAGAAAGTCCCCAAAGCATTCCACAAGTAACTATAAGCCCTAATGTTCCAACACTGAATTACTCCATTTTAAAAAAGTTCAATATTAATAAAAAGAATATACCCCAAGGAACGACGATAACTAATCGTCCTGTTTCGATTCTGGAAAAGTACCATCTGCAAGTTCAGCTTCTTTTAATCTTTTTTGTGATGCTGGTTGTGATTATTATATCCCTCGTGACAATACTATTCCAAAAGAGGAAAAGTGCGACTTTACTCCTTCAGAGTAAAAATGAGTTGCTTGCAAGCGAAGAAAAACTGCACCTCCTCTTTGACAGCTCTCCTATCGGAATATGCACCGTGGATTTGCTTGGTAAATTTGTTGTAACAAACCCGGCCTACGAGCATATGCTTGGTTATTCAAAGGAGGAACTCCGTGAGTTATCCTTTTTTGATGTCACCCATCCGGATGATCGCCCCAAGAACAAAAAACTTTTTAAGGAAATGTTTCCCCCTGAATCAACCGGGTTTAAATTTGGAAAAAAATATATTCGCAAGGACGGAGCTAAAATCCATGTGAGCGTAAATGCCAAAGCGGTTTTAGACGAAAAGAGAAATACGAGATTTGGAACAGCTTTCATAGAAGACATCACCGAGCGCAAGCAGGCTGAAATTGAACTGATTCAATCCAAGCAGCTTATTGACAGTGTCATCAACGGTATCTCAGAACCTATTTTTGTAAAAGATGAAAAACATTGCTGGATTATGCTCAATGACGCATTTTGCCAGATGGTGGGGCACAGTCATGAAACGTTCCTGGGTAAATCCGATTATGATTTTTTCCCTGAAAATGAAGCGGATGTTTTCTGGGAACGTGACAATCTGGTTCTGGGTTCGGACAAACCAGACGTGAACGAGGAAAAACTTACAATTGACGGACAAACATGTATTCTTTCAACTAGCAAGTCGTCATTTA
This sequence comes from Desulfobacula sp., assembly GCA_033852015.1. Lineage (GTDB taxonomy): Bacteria > Desulfobacterota > Desulfobacteria > Desulfobacterales > Desulfobacteraceae > Desulfobacula. The sequence goes on along the minus strand of JAWSVH010000140.1, from coordinate 3,235 downwards.
ACAATCCAATTACAGGTAAAAGAAATATCGTTGGTATTATCCGGGATATTACAGATGCCAAAGCGATAGAAGAACAACTTCAGCAGGCGCAAAAAATGGAGTCTGTGGGTAGATTGGCCGGAGGTGTTGCTCATGACTACAATAATATATCCAGTATCATCATCGGCTATACTGAATTTGCTCTGGAACAGGTGAAGCAGGAAGACCCACTTCATGAAGACCTTACAGAAATTTTAAAGGCAGCAAAGCGCTCGACGGACATAACTCGGCAATTACTGGCTTTTGCCCGTCGACAAACCATTGCACCTAAAGTGCTTGATTTGAACGATATCATAGGGAATATGCTGAAAATGTTTCAGCGGTTGATCGGTGAAGATATTGACCTTGCCTGGTTGCCTGGATCGAAAGTGTGGCCTGTGAAAATTGATCCATCTCAGATTGATCAAATTATAGCAAATCTCGCTGTTAATGCTCGAGATGCTATAACCGATGTAGGAAAAGTTACCATAGAAACCAAAAATATTTATTTCGACGAGGATTACTGCACTGATCATGCCGGGTTTATTCCCGGTGATTTTGTATTACTCGCTATAAGCGACGATGGCCACGGGATAGCACCAGATATCCTGGACAAAATATTTGAGCCGTTTTTCACCACTAAAGGATCGGGAAAGGGCACGGGACTTGGGTTATCAACCGTATATGGCATTGTTAAACAGAACGATGGATTTATTAATGTTTATAGTGAATTAAAGCAAGGAACAACCATCAAGATCTACCTTCCTCGTCATAAAGGTCAGGCTGTCGAAGCACATCGTGACAATAGCATAGAAATTCCATTAAGCCGGGGTGAGGCTATATTGTTGGTCGAGGATGATACCTCTATCTTGAAACTCGGAAAAAGAATACTTGAGGAGTTAGGATATATAGTAATGTCAACCTCCAGTCCACGAGAGGCTATCAAATTGGCCAAAGAACATACTGGTAAGGTCAATCTTTTAATTACGGATGTGATCATGCCTGAAATGAATGGCCGGGAACTATCCGAGCACCTGCAAAGGCTCTATCCTAATCTTAAAATCCTTTTTATGTCCGGTTATACAGCGAATGTCATTGCTCACCGGGGCGTGTTAGACGACGAAATATTTTTCATACCAAAACCCTTTTCCAAAGAAGAGATAGCCGTTAAAGTCAGAAAAGTATTGGACGAAGTATGAAAGTCAACTCATAATTTTTTAGGATACTAGATAAATTTCTGTATTTTGGACCCAAAAAACAATAATTTTTAACTGAAAAATTCACAATGGTATTATGGCGATATCTGACTGAACATTGTAGCGCTATGATAAGCAATCATTGCTCTGTTTTACAACAGACCTTTGTTTCTCCCGAATAGAGGGTGTGGCAGAGAGCTCTTCATCGGTAACAGAAACAAGAAAGTGAGCATCCATAGTTGATGTGGTATTATGGGAGCAGGTTCCGGGTCAACATGGTTTGAAACACCATGCTGGCTCCGTTTTAGGTGTGATTGAAGGGATACAAGTATCATGTATTTCGATGGTTTTTGATTGACTTTCAGTGACTGAATCATCTATAGAGAATAAATGAGAATTTAAAATAGTTTCGGAGATAAAACATGAAAATACTAAAAATAGATCACCTCGGCATTGCCGTTTCAAGTATTGACGAAAAGAAAAATTTCTGGACAGACGTTTTGGGATTAAAGCTTGAAGGCACAGAAACTGTAGAAGAACAAAAAGTGACCACTGCTTTTTTGCCGGTGGGTGAGAGTGAAGTAGAACTATTAGAATCCACATCTGACGACGGCCCTATCGCTAAATATCTTGAAAAAAGGGGCGAAGGGATTCAGCATGTCGCTTTTCGGGTGGAAAATATCGATCAGGCTCTATCGGAACTCAAAGAAAAGGGGATCGCTCTTATTGATAAAACCCCGCGTATTGGTGCTGGTGGTGCAAGAATTGCATTTTTACACCCCAAGGCAACTTCCGGTGTGCTTGTTGAGTTGTGTGAAAGATAATCTATACAAATAAAGCCCAATTTACTGGAGGATCATCATGGCTAATCAGCCGGATATAAAACAATGGGAAGAACTTGCCAAAAAGCAGCTTAGGGGAAAAACCCTTGAGGATCTTACAAAAAAGACACCAGAAGGGATTGATGTTAAACCTTTATATACTGCTCAGGATCTTGAGAATGTAGAATCTTTAAATTCTCTTCCAGGATTTGAACCATTTGTCAGGGGGCCCATGGCCACTATGTATGCAGGTCGTCCCTGGACCATTCGTCAGTATGCAGGCTTTTCCACTGCTAAAGAATCCAATGACTTTTATCGTAAGAATTTAGCCGCAGGTCAAAAGGGTTTGTCTGTGGCGTTTGATCTGGCGACCCACAGGGGATATGATTCTGATCATCCGAGAGTAACAGGAGATGTCGGCAAAGCTGGGGTTGCCATCGATTCTGTAGAGGATATGAAAATATTATTTGACCAGATTCCTCTGGATCAGATGTCGGTATCCATGACCATGAATGGTGCCGTTCTACCCATTCTTGCAGGTTATATCGTTGCGGCAGAAGAACAGGGCGTTAAACATGAACAGCTCATGGGAACCATACAGAATGATATCTTAAAAGAATACCTTACCCGGAATACCTATATTTATCCGCCCACGCCTTCCATGCGAATTATATCTGACATCATTGGATTTTGTTCTGAGCATATGCCGAAATTCAATAGCATCAGTATCAGCGGATACCATATAATGGAGGCGGGTGCCGATTCAGTTTTACAGACGGCTTTTACGTTGGCGGACGGCTTGGAATATGTAAAAGCTGCCCTTGCCACAGGCTTGGATATTGATAAGTTTGCACCACGGCTTTCTTTTTTCTTTGGGATTGGGATGAACTTTTTTATGGATATCGCCATGTTAAGGGCCGCGCGCTTTTTATGGGCAGAGCTCATGGGGCAGTTTAACCCAAAAAATCCAAAATCAACCATGCTGCGAACTCATTGTCAAACTTCGGGCTGGAGCCTTACCCAGCAGGACCCATACAATAATGTTGTCAGAACAACGCTTGAGTGTTTGTCTGCCGTGCTTGGCGGAACCCAGAGCCTGCATACCAATTCATTTGATGAGGCGGTGGGTTTGCCCACGGAGCTTTCTGCACGGATTTCAAGAAATACTCAGATTCTGGTTCAAGAAGAGTCCCATATTTG
>JAWSVH010000139.1:0-29358 GCA_033852015.1 Desulfobacula sp. | reverse complement strand
GTATTGCACTGGCTAATCTTTTTGCCAGTTATAAGAATGTTGAACAGGAAACTTCTGATCGGACCGGTTCTTTTTATACCATTTACCTTTTGTTTGTTACAGGTCTTTTAGGGGTGACTGCAACCGGTGATTTATTTAATCTTTACGTGCTTATCGAAATAACCTCTTTGACCAGTTACGCTATGGTTGCACTTGCAGATAAAGACCGGGGGCCGCTTGCCAGCCTTAACTATGTGTTTGTCGGGGTCATTGGAGCCAGCTTTTATCTTCTTGGAGTGGGTTACCTTTATCTGCAAACCGGTTCTTTGAATATGGTAGACGTCGCCAATATCCTGTCGACTATGCATGGGTCATCAACAGTTCTTGTGGCATTTATCCTGTGTATGATTGGTATCTGGATAAAGATGGCACTTTTCCCTATGCATGTTTGGCTTCCCAATGCGTATTCTTATTCTCCGGTTGCTTTTTCAAGAGTGGTCGCACCTTTGATGACCAAAGTTATGGTCTACGTGATGATCCGCCTTATGATCACCGTTTTTGGATTTGAATATATCTTTGAAACCTTAAATCTTTCTGAAGCTATTGTCTGGTTGGCTACCATTGCCGTAGTTGCCGGCGGAGTCATGGCTCTTGCACAGGAAAACTTAAAAAAAATACTGACTTATATAATTGTGTGCGAAATAGGTTATATGGTCGGTGGAGCATGGATGGGTAATCAACTGGGTATGACCGGAGCTATTTTACATATTTTGAATGATGCTTTAATGACGTTTGCTCTGTTTCTTGCAGTCGGAAATATGGTCTATACCCTTAAAAAAGTAAATTTAAAAAATCTACAGGGATTATTTGGAAAAATGCCATGGACTATGGCAGGTTTTGTCCTGGCCGCGTTCAGTATTATAGGAGTGCCTCCCACCTGTGGATTTTTCAGTAAATGGTATTTGATCCTGGGGGCTTTTGAGGCAGGTGCATATCATTTTGCAGCAGCCTTAATTATCTCAAGTCTTATCTGTGCTATTTTGTTTTTTAAAGTTTTTGAAATCTGTTTTTTTGAACCCGTGCCAGACGAACATGGTGGTGGACATACAAAGACAGAAATTGCGGAAGCGCCGGTGCCCATGTTGATTGTATCTGGACTTGTGAGTCTTTCTTTAATTGTTGTCGGGGTGTTTTCCGGCACTATTGTAAATACAATTATTCTTCCTTTTCTACAGGTGAACTAAGATTAATATTAAAAGGCAAACCAAATAAATGGAAACCATTATTTCAATCAAACCTCTTTTGGCAGTTTTAGTTTCTCTGCTGGTTATTCCGGTGCTGGTTTCATCTTCAGCAAAACCTAATGTTCGGGAATCATGGACTTTTATTGCAGGAACAATAAAACTTTTGCTGGTTATTTCCATGTTGCCTGTAATATTAAATGGTAATCAGATCAGTTTAACGCTGTTTAAAATTGCTCCGGGAGCAGATATTGCTTTCAGGGTGGATGCATTGGGAATGCTATTTGCGCTTGTGGCATCAATTTTATATCTTATTACATCCATGTACTCGATAGGGTATATGAGAAAATTAAAAGAGCATGGTCAAACACGATTTGTTGCTTTTTTTGCTTTGGCTATTTCCGCAACAATTGGGGCTGCTTTTTCTGCGAATCTTTTAACATTATACATGTTTTACGAGGTTCTTTCTTTAGCCACCTATCCCTTGGTTACGCATCATCAGGATGCTAAATCAAGAGTTTCCGGTCGAAAATATCTAACGTTTATCTTGGGAACCTCTATCGGATTAGTGCTTCCGGCCATGATCTATTGTTATCATGTTACAGGGACACTGGAGTTTGCTCCCGGCGGAATTTTTTCAGGGCAAATGAGTAAGCCTGCGGCCACCGTTCTTTTGCTCATGTTTGTTTTTGGATTTGCAAAAGCTGGTATCATGCCTTTTCATTCATGGTTGCCGGCAGCCATGGTCGCACCTACGCCAGTTAGTGCTCTATTGCACGCCGTTGCTGTTGTTAAAGTCGGTGTGTTTTCAATAGTTCGTGTATTAACGGGTATTTTCGGGATCGAGTTTTTAAATGCATTTGATCTTGGCTCGGTCGTGGCAGTTATTGCATCCATAACTATAATTATAAGTTCCTGTATTGCGCTTACACAGGATGAATTTAAACGCCGACTGGCATATTCTACCATTGGACAATTATCATATATTATATTGGGAGTGGCTTTATTATCCCCCAAAGGAGTCACCGGAGGTATGCTTCACATTGCCATGCATGCTTTTGGTAAAATCACTTTGTTTTTCTGTGCCGGAGCAATTTTTGTTGCCACAGGCAAAAAATATCTCAGCCAGATGGTGGGTATTGGTAAAGCGATGCCCGTAACCATGGCAGCATTTTTTATTGGTTCTTTGAGTATTATTGGGTTGCCTCCTACGGGTGGTTTTATCAGTAAATGGTATCTTGTTTTAGGCACATTGGAGGGGGACCAAATGATAATGCTTTTTGTTTTACTCTCCAGCTCTTTATTAAATGCCGCATATTTTATGCCGGTTTTCTATAAAGCATTTTTCTGCACAAAAGAAGAATCTATGTTTGAAGATAAAATTAAAGAAGCCCCGATGATGTGTGTTATTCCCCTGGTGATCACTGCAATTATATCTCTGGCGTTATTTTTTGCGCCTCAACCGTTTTTAAATCTGGCACAACTTGCAGTAAAAGGATTTTTATAAAGGATTGTGTTGAACCTATGAAGCCTAATAATGAAAAAAAAGAACTAATGGAACTTAAACACGATGCAGTCCCAGGTTACCGTGGGATTTTTACTATTGTGTTTACCCTAAGCCTTTTATATATGGCATATATTTTATTTCAACCTTGTTTCTAATGGATCGGGTGTAAAACGTATGGAAAAAAAACATATATTTGATAATCCTGAAAATGTTAAAAAATTATTAAAGTATTTTTTCTCTTTTGTTGTCTTCCTTTTGATTTTAGATATTGTTTATATCTTTTCAATTAAAACTGGTACTATTCATCCCCATTTGAATTATGCCTGGGAAGGGTATTGGGGTTTTTATGCTTTTTACGGCTTTGTTGCCTGTGTAATTCTTGTTTTGGTTTCAAAATATGTGCTTCGGCCTCTGGTTAAACGAAAGGAGGATTATTATGACAAGTAATATCCCTCCGGCACTGATTTTTATGTTTGCAGGCTTCTTAATTCCGTTTTTCAGGGGTAAAGCAAAATCAGTTTATATGATTTTAATTCCTGTCGTTGGGTTTTTTAATTTGCTACTTATTCCTAATGGTGAGCATCTTGCCGTAAATCTTGGTGAATTTCATCTGGTTCTTTTAAATATAGATCGGTTAAATCTTTTATTCGGCTATATTTTCCATATTATTTCTTTTATCACGGTTATTTATATTTTAAATTTTAAAAATGACGTGGAATATGTTGCTGGTTTTTTCTATGCCGGTGCTGCCCTCGGGGCCGTCTTTTCAGGAGATTTATTTACATTTTTCATTTTCTGGGAATTACTGACTGTTGGGTCGATCATGCTGATCTGGGCCAGAAAAACTAAATCAGCTCAGGCTGCTGGTTTTAGATATCTTATGGTCCATGCATTTGGCGGTTTGGTTTTGCTGGCAGGTATCGTATTTCATTTCACACAAACCAACTCCCTCGAAATGAGTCAACTCACTCTTTCTGGTGTGGGTTCCTATTTGATATTTTTTGGTATTGGGATTAACTGTGCATGGCCAATGCTTCATCCCTGGCTGACAGATGCATATCCTGAGGCAACAATTGGTGGCACCGTTTTTTTAAGTGCCTTTACCACCAAAACTGCTGTGTATGCGTTGGCTCGGTTATTTCCGGGAACAGAGGCTTTAATCTGGATTGGTGTAGGTATGGCAGCATTCCCGATATTTTATGCTGTTATTGAAAATGATTTGCGTCGAGTTCTTGCATACAGCCTGATTAATCAGGTCGGATTTATGGTCGTGGGTATTGGTATCGGTACTGAACTTGCGATCAATGGTGCCTGTGCCCATGCATTTAATGATGTTATATTTAAAGGCCTGCTATTTATGTCCATGGGGGCCGTTATTTATAGAACCGGAAAAATTAATGCCACAGATCTTGGAGGATTGTATAAAAGTATGCCCTGGACAACACTGTTTTGTTGTGTTGGGGCGGCATCTATTTCAGCTTTTCCATTATTTTCAGGTTTTGTCAGTAAATCGATGGTTATGGAAGCTGCAGCCTCTGGATCCCACTTAGTAGGGCAGTCCAGTTATGTTTTTGTATGGTTAGTGCTCTTGTTTGCTTCTGCCGGAGTATTCCATCATGCGGGCATTAAAATTCCTTTCTTTGCTTTTTTTGGACATGATGCAGGCCACAGAGTAAAAGAAGCGCCTAAAAATATGTTGATTGCCATGGGAATTGCGGCGGTCCTTTGCATAGGAATTGGAACTTATCCTAAACCTTTATATGATATTTTACCTTTTCCAGTGGATTATCATCCATACACAATCTCCCATGTTTTGGCCCAGACAGAGTTATTGTTTTTTTCTGCTCTTGCATTTACACTGTTACTTCTGGCAGGGATCTATCCTGCCGAAATGAGGGCAATTAATATTGATTCAGACTGGATTTACAGAAAAATCGGTAAAGGACTGTATCAAATTTTTGACAAAGTATTAAATCCTTTGAATACTTTGTGTGAAAGTATTGTTAGAGCGATCGCATCAGCAGCTGTATATCTTTTTAAAGATGCAGGAGCCAAGATATCATTATTTGCTGCGGTGAATTTTTGGCTGCTCATCGGATATCGGGGCAGAAGGCTGGAGATTAAAAAACAAAAATTGTATAATGATGTCCTTCAAGGCACACTGCCAATTGGGATTAGCGGTGCTGTGGCGGTCTCATTTATTATTCTGATTTATGTACTTACTTAGACGATAGGCATTAATATGGTAAAAATAGAAGATTTAAGACGAATCAGTATGTTTAAAAATTCGCCAGATCACTTGCTTGAGATTATATCCAAGGAAGCAAAATTGAGTATCTTTAATACGGATACTCAGTTGATCACTATTCATGAAAAAGTAGATACATTTTATATGTTGATCATGGGCCAGGTGGCTGTAATACGTGAGCTGACACCTGAGATTGATGTTATCTTAGATTATGTACAGTCCGGAGCTTCTTTTGGAATATCTTCAATTGTTATTGGAGCGACTGCAACGTATACTGCAATTTGCCAGGAACCTTGCGAGGTGATAACTCTTTCTGGTGATCGTATGATCGAGTTATTCGAAGAGAATCATGAATTGGCATACTATATGATGCTTGATGTCTCAAGACAATATAAACGATATATGGATATTAGGGCAAATATGATATTAAAAACTCTTGGTGAAAAAAGAGAAATTAAAGAAAAAATTCATAATATCGAATCTTTGTCATATTAACCAATTATAAATTTGATGAACCATATTTGATCTGAGGTATATAACAATGGTTGAAAAAGAAGTACTCAAAAAAATCTTTTTTTTACAAGACTTACCTGATCCGATGCTTGAAAAAATTGCCGCTATTACAGAAATTGAAACTTTTGAAAAAGATACTATCCTGTTTCAAAGAGATCAGAAACTTAATCTTTTATATATGCTGGTATCAGGTAAGGTTCTTTTAAAGATTAATACAGCTTCAGGAAAATCTTTGACGCTTGATAAAGTAACGGCGGGCAGAACTTTTGGAATCGCCTCTTTGATGAAAGAGTCTTCCAGTTCATTTTCTGCAACCTGTGGAGAAACTTGCTCTATTATCAGTATTTCCGGTGAAGAGATACACAAGCTGTTTAGTGAAGATTTTAAAATGGGTCATAAGTTAATGCTGCAAGTTGTTAAACTTTTTAAATCAAGGATGGAAAGACATACCAGCCAGTTTTTACACTCTCTTTCCACACATCCAGAAATTAAACAACTACAGGAAACTTAATCGCTAATTATTAATGACAGAATGCATAGAAATCTATCCTATGCTTTTGTTGTTCATATGATCAATTTAGAACTCATCCAGGGCTGTTTGATAAAATTTTTTTTACCGAAAACTTAAGTATCTTTCTTAAGTCATATTGACAAATATCATAAAAATCTATAGTAATTTCATTCTCTTAATGCGGTGTTAATATTTTATTAAATGAATAAGGATGAATGCAACGTGAGCTCAATGGGTAATGAAAATAAACAAGAAACTAAAAAATTATTGTCTGCCATACGTAATTGTATTCCTGTTTTAGAAACACTGGCAACACAATCAGAACTTTTGGTTCACTTAAGCGATACCGAGCGTATTGCTTTGTTAACTGCAGCAGGATTGATCTCACGGCCAGATCAAAAAGAGATTAAAAAGCGTAAAAAAGATAAAAAGCGTCAAAAACGTTTGGCCATCGTTGAAAAGGAAAAAAGATTACGAGCACAAACTGGCATCCGACAAGCCAGAGAAGCTTCGATATTTTCTGCACCAAAACGATTAACAAATTCAGAAGTTGAGATATTGCCTGAAAATAAAGATAACCAACTTGAATCACCACGTAATTGTTATGTATGTAAAACTGAGTTTATCCATCTGCATTCGTTTTATGACACAATGTGTCCTCAATGCGCATCTTTTAACTATGAAAAACGTTTTCAAACCGCGTCTTTAAAAGGCCAGGTGGCATTGATTACCGGTTCCCGGCTAAAGATTGGTTACCAGGCAACTTTGATGATGCTTAGAGCCGGTGCAAAAGTTATTGCAACGACTCGTTTTCCTAAAGATTCGGCTTTGCGATTTTCCAAAGAATCTGATTTTTCCGACTGGGGTGATAGGCTTCAAATATATGGATTAGATTTGCGACACACTCCAAGTGTTGAGTTGTTTACAGATTACATTAAGCAAAACTATCAGCGTTTGGATATTCTAATTAATAATGCTGCTCAGACCGTTCGCCGACCCCCGGGATTTTATGCACACTTGATGGAAAATGAATCTAAAAATATATTGCAATTGCCTAAAAAAGCCCAGGTCCTTCTTGGACAATATGAAACCTGTATTTCATATTTGGAATCTGAAGTTTCCCAGAATGTTGGTAAAGAAAAAGCATTACCTGTCACCTGGAATGGTTCAGAACCCGGGATTGGACTGAGAATGTCTGCGCAGCTATCGCAAATACCGTATACGTATGATAATTCTTTGGATCTTCCACAGGTTTTTCCAGCTCAACAGTTAGATGCAGATCTTCAACAGGTTGATCTACGTAAAACCAATTCCTGGCGGTTGCGTTTAGGTCAGGTTCAAACAGCAGAAATGTTGGAAATACAGCTTGTCAATGCTATTGCTCCTTTTGTGTTGTGTAATCGATTGATTGAACTTATGAAGCTTGATTTTACCGGTCAAAAACATATTGTTAATGTTTCTGCAATGGAAGGAAAATTTTTACGATTTAAAAAGGGCAGCCGACACCCGCATACGAACATGGCCAAAGCTGCTTTGAATATGATGACTCATACCAGTGCGAGCGACCTGGTTAAATATGGCATCTATATGAATGCTGTAGATACAGGATGGGTCACTGATGAAGATCCTGCTACATTAGCAAAACGTAAACAGGACCTTCATGATTTTCACCCTCCACTGGATATTGTGGATGGAGCGGCAAGGATCTGTGACCCGTTTTTTCATGGGATTTTAACAGGTAAACATTGGTGTGGTAAATTTTTAAAGGATTATTTTCCTATAGACTGGTAAATCTTCTTTGTGTTTGAGGAAATAATTTGTTTGCGTAATTTATTAACTCTATATAAGGATATTGTATCAAAAAACCACTTGTGGTATTAAATTTGAGAACTAAAAATAAATTTTAAAAAAATAATATTGAACATTCAAGAGGGCATAAAATGGAAAAACTCAAACTTTTAACAGAGCGCATTATCAGTCGAGTTAATGTCAATCTTCGTGAATTTGATTTTGATACAGATGACTTTGTTGACAATGCGATTGATTATGAAAAACTGTCCAAATTTTATTGTTTTTATGGAATCACTTCTCATCATCCAATTGAATTTAATTTTAAGCATGCCAGTATGGCCGGAAGTTATTTCCTTGGCAGATGTTTTGTAAAACAATCAATCATCTATAAAAGTGATATCAGAGGAGATGAACTAAAGCGCAAAGGAAATCTTATTGATCAAAAAAATCCTTTGCCTTTAATTGAGGATGAAACAATCGTAATTAGTGCAAGTCTATTGTATAAAACACTTGTTCACAGTAATTCTCATAATCTTGAAACTCCCGAAGAATTTACGATCCGAAACACGATCTCTTCTCATTATTCCAATATTCATGGTTCAACAATGGAAGGATGTTTTTTAGGCGCATTTAGTACGGTTGACCTTATGAATCTTCACTCCTGTATAATTGGTGAGTTTTCTTATATTCAGGCAGGGGAACTGTTCCATACAAAGATTAAGCCGGGTGTGATTCATATCGAAAATGATGCCTTTTGTTTTAAATTCAGATATAAAAAAAAGGTGATTGATAAATATATAGGGGTAAATGATTCATTTCAACCCCGTGGATTGATCTATAATTTTGTTAGAGAAAAAGAATCAGAGTATGAACATTTGTTTAATGTGGTGGATGTTGATCCCATAGAGGCACCTGATAGCTCTGCTGTAAACAGATATGCAGTTATTAAAGGGGAGACGAGAATCGGAGAAAATGTACTTATTTCTCAAAGAGCTTACCTTGATAATGCTCATATGGGTAATGGATCAAATGCTCAGGAAAATACGTTTATTATAAATTCTCACTTAATAGGGATGAATATTACAGCCCATGGCGGTAAGATTATAAATGCTATTATTGAACAAAAGACATTCGTTGGTTTTAATTCTTTTCTTTTTGGAAAAGAAGATGCCAAGTTGATGATTGGTAAGGGGTGTGTGGTGATGCCTCATACTATTATTGATATTACAACTCCCTTACAGGTTCCAGATAATCATATTGTATGGGGATATATTACCTGTGATAAAGATTTAAAAACCAACTCGGTTTCTATTGAACAACTCAATGCATCGGATGGAACGCTTAACATTGGTGATATGACCTTTACCGGCAACGGTAAGGACTTTATTGAGGCCTTTAGTAATAGAATTGAAAATATCCTTGTGGCCAATGGAGCATATTGTGACTATGATGAGGACTTGAGGGGACATGCTCAAGAGGGTCAGCAGATTGCCTTTAACACATTACAGCCTTATCGGTCCGGAGAAAATGAAGGTTTGTACCCGTCTATTAGAATACGACCTTAAAAATAGTGTATTGTTAGTATAAAGCACAAAAGCCTTTCTAAAATATTATTTTAGAAAGGCTTTTGTCTTGAATTGATAAACTACTTATTTAACCTCTAATTTCAATTGGCATATAACTTTTTAAAGGACAATCGCCACAATCTCCTTTAGAATGTATCTGTTTGTAAATAGATTCTAAGCCAGCTCTGGAATCTGGATAGATGTTTTCTCTACCAAGCTTGTCTATTAAATGGGTTCTTTCCATTACAGCCAATACTTCTTCTTTAAGACCACAAAAAGAAATCTGGCGCCCGCTGCTTCTGACCGTATCAATAAGGATGGAAATAGCATCTTCTCCAGAAGCGTCTATATCATTAATCCCCCTTGAAGCAATGAGGACGTGCATTAATTCGGGCTTTTCTGCAATATATTCAAGAACCTTGTCTTCAAGGTAAGTTGCATTGGTAAAGATCAAAGAACCATCAAATCTGACAACTGCGATATGGCGGCATTCTCTCAAACCTGATTTTACTGCGTCTCTTAAACTGTCATCCTTGGCTTTGGAAAGCAGTGCGACTCTCGGACGCAGGTGTTTGTAAATAAATAGTCCAAAAGTGAGTGCAACACCCACCATAATACCTTCCTCTAAGTGAGGGGCAAAATAGAGCGTGCATACAAAAGAGATAATCGAAATGATACCTTCAGATCGTTTGGCTTTCCAGGCGTGAATAAACCCGGAAGTGTTGATCAGACCGATTACCGCCATCATGATTACTGCTGCCAGAACTGCCTGGGGCAAGTGATAGAGAAGGGGGGTGAAAAAAAGCAGCGTTAAGGCCACCATTATGCTTGTTACCACCGATGAAACCCCTGTAACTGCATTGGCCTGGAGGTTAACAGCAGAACGAGAGAATGATCCGGAAACAGCATAACTTTGTCCGAATGAACCTATGATGTTAGCAAGACCCTGTCCGATCAGCTCTTGATTAGGATCAAGTTTTTGTCCAGTTTTGGCAGCCATTGATTTTGCAATGGCAATGGCTTCCATAAATCCTAAAAGTGAAATAATAATGGCAAATGGAAGCAGTTGAAGAAAGGCTGCAAAATAGGAGATGCCTTCTGGTGCTTTGGGGACACCGATTTTAAGTCCTTTTGGGATGTCTCCTACAACTGCTCCGGCACCTATCATTTTAAGATTTTGAATATCCAAAATTTTATTGCTTACTTTTATTCGCCATTTATGACCATCCGTTTCCATGCCGCTTGGCAAAGTATCAGGCGTATAAAAAACAGGAATCTCGCCAGCATTTTTTACAACGGAAAAATGGACAAGTCGAAGATTTTCTCTTTTGATATGGGCCGCGCCCTTTGTTTGATCAATTTGGGCTTGTATTAGAGCCAGTTCGTGTTCGATATTTAGTTGTTCGGTTGAAGCTATATGTATCCCGTGTTCTTTTTCTTGTTCCTTAATGGCTTTAAGGTCATTATTCAGATCGGCTCTTTTTGTTCCCAATTCTTTTATTTTAACAACGTCATTGTTGAACAGTGTAATTGTTTCTACAATTTGCGGCGCCTGAATATTTTCAAGTGGGATAAATTTATCATTGTTAAATCCCATAAATTTGGAAATTAAAATGGTTACAGCAACAGCCACAAGAACATTAGGGATTTTTGGATTAACCCGTTTTAAGATGACCATAATTGAAATGGCCAGTATACCTAACGCTAAAGTGGGAATATGGGTGTAATGAAATGCTGATTTGCATACATTTATAATGGTTTCATAGTGGTGAGGAGCTTTGTCTACATAAACACCAAATAATTTTGAAAATTGAGAAGATGCGATAACAATAGCTGCAGCATTGGTAAAACCGTTAACAACTGGATGAGAAAGAAGGTTAACTACCAGGCCAAGTTTAAAAACTCCAAGGAAAAGTTGAAAACATCCCACGGTGAGTGCCAATATAATGGAGTAAGCAATAAACTGAGGACCACCGGCTGTAGCAAGGGGTTCCAGTGAGGCTGCAGACATCAATGATACAACAGCAACAGGGCCTGTGGCAAGCTGTCGGCTCGATCCGAACAATGAGGCCACCATGGGTGGCAAAAATGCAGCGTAAAGGCCATAATAAGCGGGAAGGCCTGCAAGCTGGGCATAGGCCATGGATTGAGGGATTAAAACCATGGCCACTGTGATTCCGGCAATAACATCCGCGCTTAATTTATTTTTATTGTAGTCTTGAAACCACAACAAAAACGGTAATAACTTATAAATCATCTTTTACTCCTTATAAATTCATCTTTTTTATATTTTAAGAACAATGGCATACCACCCTTGTTCAACTTAGTTCCAATAAGAAGCCAGATTTTCTGAATCTGGCTTTAACGATTACCTAATTATATTAGCTTTTAAAGTTTGTCAACGAAGAAGCCTGTGCTGAACATGTAAATCTGCCCATGGTAGAAAAACTTTGGGTTGTTATTTGGACTGTTTTGTTTTATGATAGCGCCAAAAAAGTATATGAATTAAACAGCTTATAATGGTCGTTACCGTATAAAAATGAAACTATGATATCTCTTGGGAGCAACACTTGACCGACTAGTCCTGATTTTTCCGGGTATCTCCGGAAAGCTTGATCCAAATTGAACCTCATATACGTCAAATACGAATAACAGAATTAATTTTGTTGTGATGATCATTATTACTATAAGGAAGCATATATGGAACTTTCCGTTTCAGAACTGTCAAAACTCTTAGGAGTGGCTCCGACAACAATTGAGCGTTGGTTGCGACAAGGTAATCTTCCAGTCTCATCAAAGGGAACTCATTGCCGGTTCAATAAATTGGAACTTGAAAAATGGGCGGCCAAAAAAAAAATTACTTTGAATTTTTCTGAAAAAGTATTGCCATCAAAAAAAGAAGATGAGGATATCCCTTTGCCTGCTGCCATTCAAAATGGTGGTATTTATTATGATATTCAGGGTGATAAAGTCAGCCAGGTTTTAAAAAACTCTATTGAAAAAATATCTATAATTCCAGATGATCTTAAAACAGATCTTTTTGAACGTCTTATGGAAAGAGAAGTCGCTCTTTCAACGGGTATTGGCCGTGGAATCGCAATACCACATCCCAGAGAACAACTTAATTATTTAGATGGCCCTGTTATTTGTGTATGCTTTTTAGATCATCCAGTTGATTATAATGCATTAGACCAAAAGCCTGTCTTTGTGTTGTTTTTTATTTTATGTCCAGACCTTAAAATGCATCTGCATTTACTGTCTGCTTTATCCTTTTGTTTAAAAGATCCTCAATTTATAAGTTTTCTTAAATCCAAACCTGATTCTGTTCAGTTGATTACCAAAATTGAATATCTTCAACAAGAAAATACGCAATAGCAGATATGGAGCAGCCCACTTAAATGTCAAAAATTAAAAATTGGTATAAGAGAATATACCATGAGCTTTTTCATTTAGATGACCGGCTATTGTTAATTATTGCCGGGTCCATTGTAGGGATATGCAGCGGACTTGCTGCTGTCGCACTGCGATTGTCTCTTGAATCTGCCCTTGAGTGGCTTCATCCTTATAGAAGTTATGGATGGGCGTTTCTTCTTCCTGCAATTGGTGCTGTCTTATCTTCATTTTATTTAGAAAAAATATCAAGAGAAGGTGCCGGGCATGGTGTTCCGGAAGTCATCTATTCAGTGTCCAGATATGGAGGATTATTACGTTTACGTTCTTCTTTTTCAAGATTAATATCCAGTTTATTAACCATAGGAAGTGGCGGTTCCGCTGGGCCAGAGGCCCCTGTTGTGATGAGTGGATCAGCCATAGGATCAAATATTGCTAAATTCTTAGGTTTAAATGACCGACAGCGGATTACCCTTGTCGGGTGTGGAACTGCCGGTGCTATCGCTTCTATTTTTAATGCTCCCATTGCAGGTCTTGTGTTTTCTGTTGAGGTCATTCTTGGAGAATGGAAGTTTGTTAATATTATTCCCATCGCTATTGCAGCCGTTGCCGGAGCACAGATCAGCCAGTCAATTATCCCAGCCCAGGTTATTTTCAATCATCATCCTTTTAATATTGGGGTTTCAGACATTTTACCCAGTCTTTGTCTTGGGATTGTTACCGCCTTTGTCTCTGTGTTGTTTACAAAGATTTTAAGACAAACTGGCAAAATTGCGAAAAAAACATCTTTTCCTTTCTGGGTTCGGGCCATTATCGGTGGTTGCACAGTAGGGATGATTGGAATGTTTATGCCGGTGGTTCTCGGAGAAGGATATCATTTTATTCAATTAATGATATTAGGGACATTTTCAATGGGAACATTTTTAATTTTTGTGGCTATTTTTGCTAAAATATTTGCAACTGCCATGACATTAGGCTGGGGAGGTTCAGGAGGAATTTTTGCGCCTTGTCTTTTGATTGGAAGCCTTACCGGAATTTTATTTCATAAAATGTTGTTTGTATTTTTCCCGGATATTATCAGTGCAAGAGAAGGAGCATATGCGCTTCTTGGTATGACCGGTTTAATCAGCGGCGTTATGCAGGCCCCTTTAACAGGTATTTTCCTTATTGTTGAAATTACTGGTGGCTATGAAACGATTTTACCATTAATTGTTGTTTCTTCCATCTCATCGACCATGAGTCATTATATTGAACCTGCATCTTTTTATTTAAAAGAACTTATAGAACGGGGTCAATTTTTACGGCCAGGGACCGATGCAAGAATTCTGTCCGATTTAGATCTTGGAGAATTGGTAGATAAAGAACATATCAGAGTCTCAGAAAATATGGTGTTCAGAGAATTTATAGAGCTTATTAAAACTTCTAATCAAAATTTTTTCCCAGTAATTGAGGACGCCACGGATGAGTATAAAGGCGTGATTCAAATTACAGCTATTCGTAAATATGTGTTAGATCCTGGAATGTATGATATGATATTTTTAAATCAGGTTATGGATACGGACATTTTAACAGCTTCTTTGGATAATGGCCTACAGGAAGTACTGGATATGATGGATATGAATAATATGGACAGTATATCTGTGGTGGAACATGATCTGTTTATCGGGATGATCTCAAAAAATAGAATATTGGATTTGTACCGCAGGGAATTAATAATGCAGACCACAGCCCATTAGTTTCTAAATAGAGAAAAAGGAGAAAACAATGAATTATAAATTGCTTCATATTTTTAGAAATACTCCATTTGGGAGGGAAACCTTCCTTCAGTCACTATATTTTTGTAAAATTATTAATGCCCATCCCGTTGTCTATATACCCAAAAGTGATAAGTTTTTAATGTATTTTTCCAACGATGCAGTACAAGTTGATTTGGATGCTTCATATCTGACTTCACCAGAAACTGCAAAAACTCATGCCCAGGATTTATTTGATGAAATGGAAATCAAATCCAAATTTTTTGAGCCAAAAAATTTCACAGCATCTTCATTGCCGGATATACCCACAAATTTTGATTATCTATGTTGTCCACGTTCAGTCAGCGATTTATCTTCTAAAATAGGACTTGGACATCTGGGCCCTAAAGTTCGGAGAATAATTAAGCATGCAACATTTCCAATTTTAATTACAAGTCCCGTATTTAAACCATGGAAAAGTATTTCTGTGTTTTTTGGTGGGTCAAAAAACGCTATGAATTCCTTGAAAATCGGGCTTAAAATAGCCATGTCTTCAGGATTGCCATTGGATATTTATACTTGTTTAGAAAAAAAAGAAGCGTCACATTATAAAGAGTTGATTAACGCAGCAGATCTTACGGAACCGGTCAAACAATTATCTCGAAAATGGCACTTTTATGAAAAAGATGATTTTGACACCATGTTGTATGATATTCCCCATAATTCCTTGATTGTTTTAGGGGCATATGGTCATGGTTTAATCAAAGATTTTTTGTTTGGCAGCAAGATGGAACAGATTCAGTCCACGGTTACAAACAATCTTTTAATTACTGGACCACATTGTTCAATCTCATTATAATTTATCAAGTTCAAGAAAGAAAAGCTGTCTTGTCTTTATAAAACAAGACAGCTCTTTTATCTTTTAGGAATGATCATACCCACGTTCACCGTGCAAGGCTTTATCCATTCCGATAAGTTCACTTTCTGCGTCTAATCTAAACCCTATGGTTTTTTCAACGAAAATACAGATAAGAATAGTCATGACAGAGGCAATGGCAATTGTTGCACCAAATCCTTTTAATTGTACGAAGAACTGATCCCAGACGGTCCATGTTTTACCTGCAGCAGTGGAGGCTGTAGCCATCCAGGAGTCTCTTATGAAAAAACTGAGTAAAAGAACACCCAAACCGCTGCCTACTCCGTGGATTCCAAAACAATCTAATGTATCATCATATCCCAGTTTCATTTTCATTTGAAGTGCGTAGTAACAAACAATGGATGATAAAGCCCCAAGAATAAATGCACCTGTTGGTTGAACAACTGCGGCTGCCGGGGTAATAACGACTAACCCTGCAAGAATCCCGGAAGCAAAACCCAGGGCAGAGGCTTTTTTAAAGATAAGGGCTTCGATGATCAGCCAAGTTAACGCACCGCTTGCAGCGGAAATTTGGGTCATGGTCAGTGCCCTGGCTGTATCTAAACCACTTTGAAGTGTAGAACCTGCATTAAAACCAAACCATCCTACCCATAAAAGTCCAGCCCCCATTAACGTCATGACCAAATTGTTTGGAAGCATAGCCAATTTTGGAAAACCTTGTCTTGGCCCAAGATAAATTGCAGCAATCAGAGCGCTTATTCCTGCAGAAACATGAATAACAAGGCCACCTGCAAGATCGATAACACCTGATGCACCACTATTAAACAACCAGCCGTCAGGCGCCCATACCCAGTGACATAAAGGAGCGTAAACTAAAAGGAACCATAACGATATAAATAAGATATACCCTCTAAAATAAACCCTTTCAGCGATAGCGCCACTGATTAAAGCAGGCGTTATTATAGCAAATTTTCCTTGGAACATAGCAATAATATATTCTGGGATACCATCGGTTATTACACTATCAATGCCTTTTAAAAAAACAAAATCAGTGTTCCACCCAATAAATCCACCCAAAATACTCTTACCAAAGGTTAAAGAGTATCCGCAAATTACCCATAATACCCCAATAACAGCCATTGACACAAAAGTATGCATCATCGTGCCTAAAACATTCTTTGACCGAACAAGGCCGCCATAAAACATGGCCAATCCCGGGAGCATTAATAAAACAAGGGCAGTTGATATCAGCATCCAGCTGGTGGCTCCCGTGTCAATA
Source organism: Desulfobacula sp. (assembly GCA_033852015.1). GTDB lineage: Bacteria > Desulfobacterota > Desulfobacteria > Desulfobacterales > Desulfobacteraceae > Desulfobacula. The sequence continues at coordinate 12,724 of JAWSVH010000139.1, read as the reverse complement.
TATGGCTCGGTTCCAGCCATGGCAGTGCCGGAGTATAGTGTGGCCATTATAATGAAAATAAAAGACTTTTTTGCAAGCATGAGATTCCTCCGAATTTTAAAAAAAATAAAAATTATGTAAAATTTAATATTACACAGCAATTAGCATACCAAAAAATATATGAAGGAAGATTTATTCAAGCTAAATGCCTAATTTTTTTAGGTTAAATTAAATATTATTGAATTTAAAAATAACAAACGATCGAATTTAACATTTCTAAATTACAAATTTGTTGCCAAAAAGGTTTTGGTTGTTTCAATTTTGTAATTTTATATGAATAGGAAAATTAAAATGATAGGTAGAAGAAAATACAAATGGGCAAATAAAGCTTCTACAGATTGTTTTATAGCAACTTTAAATCCCAGTTCCAAAGACCTGGACGATTCTTTATCTTTATTCCCTTGGGTATATTTTCATGCATATCGATAAAGAGTGAAAAACCGGCTTTTTTTAACTGCTCTTCTTTAGCGGTTAAATCCAATTGCCAGTTGGGATAAATATAGTAGTTGTTATTATGTTTGGAAACCCAGGATATTTCACCCATAGGACTTGTAAATGCCTGGTTTAATTTGAGATCATTTGATATGATTCTTGAAATGCCCAAGGGCCAATTGCCGTGGGTGACAATACCTAAAGGAAGTTCACTGTTTTGGGCGATTGAAACAAATGTTTCCTGGTCAAGTTCAGGGCTAACAATAATTCCTGAAAGTCCATTCTTTTTTAATAAATGAATAGACATTGTATTGGCAATATTACAAAAAGGACCTGCCCAAATATTGAATTTTTTAGGATCATTAAATAAAGCCAATTGCCAGAAAGCGTTAATGATAAAATTTTTACCGCCTTTTTTTATTGCTTTGGTAATATATCCGGAACATTTTTTTTCTTCATCTGGAAATAGAAGAGGGTCCAGAAAAAACCAGTTCTTACTGGAAATAGGACCTGAATATCCTTGACTTGAAATCCAAACGGCAGATTCGGTTTTGTTTGTGAGCACATTTTTTGAAAATCGCCCTCTGGATAATGAAAGGTACTTGATTTTGTTTTTGGGTTTGTTCGATTTTTTTAAAAAATCAATTTTGTCTGATGTTTTCACAGGTCTGATGACCAGTGGGTCAAAATTTGAAAGTTCCAGTTCAAGAGGTTTTAACAACGAAATTAATTCTGATCCCCTTCGATCTATGATATGAACAGGGGTTCCTTTTTTGATTCGAAATTTAGACTTTTTGCTCAAAAAGAACTTTCCTTTTTTGGGAATGGCTCTTGTAACCTTTTGAATATCATGGAATTTATCATCTTCAAATCCTATTCTTAAAAGATCCTGGGGTAATAGAGCCTCTCTGGTTATAAAGAAAGGTGCTGGAGGATTCTGTATCCGTCCTGTAAAAAGTCCCGATGCCGTTTCCGAGGAGTGTTCAAGAGGGCTAATTTGTCGTTGAGTTAATAAATTATAGTGGGTGAATTGTCTTCCCATGGCGTAATCAAGGTAGGATAAAGCAATTTTTTTATTTTTCGGATCATCCCTGAGCATTTGATAAGCCTTGACAGTGTAGTAAACGTAATGCGGACTTTTTTTGCGGCCCTCAATTTTCCAAGTTGTAATTTGCGGAATTTGTTTTAAAATTTTGACCAGAACATCGGAAGAAAAATCCGTGCATGAAAAATGTCTTTTTTTAGCGCCTTTTTGTTCATATATTCTTCGACAGGGTTGGACGCATCTACCACGAAGAGAGCTTTTTCCGCCAAACCAGGAACTCCAATAACACCGCCCGGAGATGGAATAGCAGAGCGCGCCATGAACAAAGGCTTCCAGTTCAACTCCTTCGGGAACTTTTAGAGCCATTTCTTTCATTTCATCTATTGTGGATTCTCTAGGGATAACCACTTTTTTAAAACCCATTTTTTTAGCGGTTTGAAGCCCTAAAGGAAACGTGCAATTTGCCAATGTAGAGAGGTGAAATTGCTTTTTGAATCCTGCTTTTTTTGCCAGTGGAATCAGAGCGAGGTCTTGTATGATAAGTGCATCAAAATCGACATAGTTACAAAGTTTTTTTAAAATTTTGAAAACTTTATCCTGTTCAGATTCCTTAATCATGGAGTTGAATGCAATATACACTTCAATGTTTTTTGACTTTGCAAGTTTTGTGAGTCCTGAAAGTTCTTCGATACTAAAATTGTCTGCTTCCATGCGAGCGGAAAAGATTTTTAAGCCGCAATAAATAGCATCAGCTCCAGCAGCAATTGCTGCTAAAAAACAATTCTTATCTCCTGCAGGTGCAAGAATTTTTGGTATATTCAATTGTTGTAAGGCCTTTCTTTTGATGAAATTAAAACCGTAGTATTGCAATTTTGTTAAAATTTGTCAAAAATGATGCACATTATAAAGCGCTCACACTATAATAATTGAACTTTGATAAGATATTTTATCGTTTTTTCAAAATCAAATATGATAAAGGTTAAAACAATATGAAAACATTGGCTTTTTTAAAACCCGGAGATACCATAGGTGTGTGTGCGCCATCAGCTCAATTTGACATTCAAAAGTTGGATGCTGGTATTATAGAGCTCAAAGAACTGGGATTTAAAGTTAAAGTACCAGAAGGGATCTTTCAAAAAAAAAGATATTTAGCCGGACCTGATTCTTTACGGGCTGCTGTTTTAAATCAATTGTTTTCAGACCCACAAATTAATGCAATTATTTGTGCAAGAGGTGGCTTTGGGGCCATGCGTATGCTTGAGTATGTTGATTGGGATATAATTAAGAAATACCCAAAGCCTTTGATTGGTTTTTCAGATGCCACAGCACTATTATTATCTATTATGGAACGCAGTGATGTGCCTGTAGTTCATGGACCCAACCTTACATGTCTTTCCACAGCGTCAAAACAAACGGTTGATTCATTTTACCAGACACTTATTGGCTCAGCTGGTAAAATATCGATTGAAGATGCCCAGGTAATTTTTCCTGGAAAATGTTCTGGTGTGTTAAAAGGTGGAAATATGGCGACGATTTCACATCTTGTCGGCACACAATTTGTTCCTGATTTTAAACAGTCTATTGTTTTTTTTGAAGAGACTAAGGAACCTGCGTATAAAATTGATCGAATGCTGACACAGATGAAAATGTCAGGGCTTTTTAAAGGCATTAATGGCGTAATTACCGGTTCATTTAATGACTGTGCTAATGAAAATTATATCACGCAGATATTATTTGAAACTTTTGAGGAATATGATATCCCTGTACTTAGAGGGTTAAATGCAGGTCATGGAAGTACGAATCTTTCATTGCCGATGGGTCTTCTCGTTGAAATGGATACACAGTTTCTAACACTTTTGTGGAATAAGAGCGTATGGGAATAGATCAAATATCTGCCATGATGAATCAGGCAATATCACAAGGAATTTTTCCAGGTGCTGTTCTTTTGTGTGCAGTAGATCAAAAATTAGTTTTTAATGAATCTTTTGGCAGTGCTGATATTGTTAATAAAAAAAAAATGCAAAAAGACTCTGTTTTTGATCTTGCATCTTTAACCAAACCCCTTGCGACGACCCTGGCAATTTCTAAGCTCATTGAAAATGATAAAATCTTTGCTCAGCAGGAAATTGGTTCTATTCTCAAACAATTTAAATTTACACCCAAAAGTAAAATTACGATTGATATGCTTCTTCGTCATACATCCGGGTTGCCCGCATACGAAGAATATTATAAAAAAATCAAAAAACAAAAAGCATCTCCCCGTGAATTTTTAAGGGACCTAATACTTAAGCAGGAGCTGGAAAATCCAATAGATAGTTGCCAGTTATACAGTGATATTGGATTTATGATTTTATCCTGGATTATAGAAGAAGTGGCCCATCAAAGATTAGATCGGTTTGTTTTTGATGCTATTTTCAACCCTCTTGAAATCAACACGCTTTTCTTTAATGAAATTTCACAGCCACAAAAACAACCTTTGTCTATTGGAAACAGGTTTGTTGCCACCCAGCACTGCCCCTGGAGAAATAAACTTCTTATAGGAGAAGTAGATGATGATAATGCATGGGCAGTGGGGGGCATTGAAGGTCATGCCGGTCTTTTTGGTGATGCATTTGGTGTTTTTACCCTTTGTTGTGAATTGTTAAAAACACTTCAAGGTAAACCGACAAAAGTATTAAACGCTAAGATCATAAGGCAGTTTGTGCAAAAACAAGGAGCCTATGACATGGTGGCAGGATTTGACACCCCGTCAAAGGACAATTCTTCTGCGGGAAATTGTTTTTCCGAACATTCAATAGGGCATTTGGGCTTTACTGGAACATCGTTTTGGGTTGATCCTGAAGTCTCTTTGATAGTAATTTTATTAACGAACAGAGTTCATCCGTTAAGATCCAATGAAGGAATTAAAGAATTCAGGCCGAAACTCCATGATTTAATATATTCTTTATATACATAAATATTTAGTTTAAGGGATGTTTAAACTTGTAAAAAGCCGTCAAGTTTGTTAGCTAAAAATGTTTAATATGATCTTTTTGCATTAATATGTAATTTATAAAAATAATATTCTTAAAAGAGGTGACATGAACTTTATAACAGACTCTTTGCTCGGAGCGTTCTCGAATGACCTGGCTATTGACCTTGGTACTGCAAACACACTTGTTTATGTTAAAGGAAAAGGTATCGTATTAAGCGAACCTTCAGTTGTTGCTGTTCGGACTGATAAAAGGGCAAAAAGTAAGGTGTTGGCCGTTGGGATCGAAGCTAAAAGAATGCTTGGACGAACGCCTGGTAACATCCTCGCTATAAGACCCATGCGCGATGGTGTTATTGCAGACTTTGAGGTTACAGAAGCCATGTTAAAGCATTTTATTCGTAAGGTTCATAACAACAGAAAAGCATTAGTTCGCCCCCGAATTGTTATCGCAGTACCTTCAGGAATTACCCAAGTTGAAAAAAGGGCTGTCAGAGAATCTGCTGAATCTGCAGGCGCACGGGAAGTCTTTTTAATTGAAGAGCCTATGGCCGCTGCCATTGGAGCGGGACTTCCAATTACAGAGCCTACATGTAATATGGTTGTTGACATCGGTGGCGGCACTACAGAAGTTGCTGTTATATCCCTTGCTGGAGTTGTTTATACTAGATCCTTGCGGGTTGCTGGTGATAAAATGGACGCTGCTATCAGTCAGCACATAAAACGAAAATATAATCTTCTTATTGGTGAACGAACTTCTGAAATTATTAAAACCACAATAGGCAATGCATACCCTGATACGGATAATTTAGAAACAATAGAAGTAAAAGGTCGGGATCTTGTATCGGGTATTCCTAAAATACTTGCCATTGATTCTGAAGAGGTTCGAGTCGCCATTTCCGAACAAATTGATGCCATTGTTGAAACGGTTCGTATTGCCCTTGAGCAAACACCTCCTGAACTTGCAGCGGATATAGTTGACTCTGGTATTGTTTTGACCGGTGGAGGTGCGTTATTGAAAAATTTGGATAAGTTGCTAAAAGAAAAAAGTGGTCTTCCGATTGTTGTCACAGATGATCCTTTATCTACCGTAGCACTTGGGTGTGGAAAAGTGCTTGATAACATAGAAATTTTGAAAGAAGTTGTTATAAATTGATTTAATGTTTTCAAGAAACCTTCTTATCTTTGTTGGTATTGCTCTATTCGTTGCTTTAACGTTTACGGCGATGACTCTGAGCAGTCGAGAATCTTTACCAACCAATGGTATTGAACGGATTACTATATCCATTATTTCTCCTATCCAGCAATCCGTTAGTGCCACAATAAATTTCATACAAAACATCTGGAATACATATTTCATGGCAGTTTTGGCTGTTAAAGAAAATTCTGAACTTAGGCAGCAAATAGGAAAAGCCTTAGAAATAAAAAATAGATATGAAGAACTTGAACTCGAAAACTTAAGGCTTAAGAAATTTGTTGAGTTTACAAGCAAAGTTCCCGGTACTTATGTGGCAGCTCAAATTATTGCCAGAGATCCTTCTCCCTGGTTTAAAACCCTTATGATTGATAAAGGGGAAAAAGATGGGCTTGTAAAAGGTAGCCCAGTTGTTGTTTCCGAAGGTATTGTAGGACAGATTATTAGTGTGGCTCCAAATCATGCAAGAGTTTTGTTGATAACTGATCAGAACTCTGCGGTAGACGCTCTGATCCAAAATTCCAGGGTCCGGGGGATTGTAAAAGGAAACAATCAAGATAATTGTTCTTTTGCCTATGCATTAAGAAAAGAACAGGTTAATGAGGGTGAAATGCTTATCTCGTCTGGTTTAGACCAGGTGTTTCCCAAAGGGCTTAAAATCGGCAGAATTTTAAATGTAACAAAGGTTCATTCTCAACTTTTCCAGGATATTACTATTGAAACCTTTGTTGACTTCGACAAAATTGAAGAAGTTTTGGTGTTTAAGAAATATTAGATGTTTTTTTTAAAGGCAGTTCAATTATGAATGTATTGTTTTTCATCCTTGTAACGCTTTTTTTAATTGTAGTTCAAACGGTTATTTTCCCGTTTTTTCTAATTTTCCCCCAATGCTTTGATCTTTTAATAATTGATATTCTTTTTTTAAGCCTAATTTCTACTCACTATTCTGTAATATTTGCTATTATTTTTATTGGTCTAATCATGGACAGCCTTTCCGGGGCACCATTTTTTCATTATATCTTTTCGTATTTATGGATATATATTATCGTTCATTTGGTCAAACAGTTGCTTTTTAAGAAAAGTGCATTTTTTATTTTGATTCTCAGCGTTGCTTCTGTGCTTATCCAACACGGATTTTTGTTGTTTTCTGCATTTGTTAAACATGACAGCGCCAATATTTTAATATTTAATTTAATGCCTTTGGCTCATCAGGTCTTTTGGGGATTGATTTTCATTCCAATAGGGGTTTGGTTGCTTGGCATCTTCTTTGAAACATGGAACAATATGATAAAATATTTCCAAAAAAGAATCGCTAAAAACGCAGAGTGGTATCTTGACTGAATTTAGTAAAAATCCAGATCGAGATTGGATTAAACAGCGGCTCATTGGCGCAAGCATCTGTATCCTGTTTGTATTTGTTATTTTGTTTTTACGCTTGGTATTTCTCCAAATTATAAAAGGAGAAGAATTTCGTCTTTTATCTGAAAAAAATGCAGTTCGTTTAAAAAGTATTAAATCCTCTCGTGGTCTTATTTTCGATCGAAAAAATAGATTGTTGGTTGATAATCGTCCCTCATTTAATCTTAAAATTGTATTAGAGGATGCTGGTGAAGTTGAGCAGACTTTGAAAAAAGTAGCTGATCTGACTTTAATTCCGTTTGAAGAACTAAATAAAAATATTCATCAGGCTGGAAAAGGTGCATTTTATAAATCGATCTCTTTAAAAAATAATATTAGTAGAAATCAGCTTGCAATCGTTGAGGCCCATAAATTTGATCTTCCGGGTATTCATATCGATATTGAACCAACGCGACATTATATTCATGAGAAGATGGCGGCTCATCTTCTCGGGTATCTGGGGCAAATAAACATAAAAGAGCTTAAAAGTGGGCGTTATGCTAATGTGAAGGCAGGTGATCCCATTGGCAGATATGGTATCGAAAAGAGCTTTCAAAGATATCTTCAAGGTAAAAGAGGGGGGCGTCAAATAGAAGTTGACGCAAATGGTCGGACAATAAAAGTATTAAAAACTGTAGATCCGATTGCTGGGCTTGATTTACACCTTACTTTGGATCTGAACCTGCAACGTTTGGCTGAAAAATTACTGATAAATAAGGATGGTGCTGTCGTCGTCATTGATCCAAATAATGGAGATGTTCTCGTAATGGCAAGCAATCCTAGCTTTAATCAGAATGATTTTATCGGTGGAATCAGCACTAAAAAATGGAATATCTTGATGAATGATTCTGGTAAACCCATGAACAATAAAGCTATTCAGGCCGAATATCCTCCAGCATCCACGTATAAAATTATTACTTCATTTGCAGGATTGGAAGAAAAACATATTGATAAAAATACCACCGCATTCTGTCCAGGATTTTTTAAATATGGAAATCGCGTTTATCGATGTTGGAACAGAAATGGACACGGAGAAGTTAATTTGCTGGATAGTCTTGAACAATCTTGCGATGTTTTTTATTATCAAACTGGTGATAAAATCGGCGTGGATGCTTTGGCCCAATATGCATCAAAAAGTGGTTTGGGAAAAAGAACCGGAATTAGCCTTGAAAATGAAAAAAGAGGGCTTATTCCAACGTCAGACTGGAAAGTTAAACGGTACAAAGAATCCTGGCAGGGAGGAGAAACGCTCTCGGTAGCTATCGGTCAAGGATATAATCTGGTTACCCCGCTTCAAATGGCTGTTTTTATTTCTGCTGTCGGTAATGGTGGTACCTTATACAAACCTAGAATTGTTACTATGATTAAAAATAGTCAGGGAAAAGTTATCGAAAATATTGAACCAAAAATTACCGGACATCTACCTGTTAGTCCTGAAACGTTGCAAATAGTGAAAAAAGGGTTGTTTAATGTCGTGCATGGTTCCAAGGGAACCGCCAGAAGAATTCGAATAAAAGACGTTGAGATTGCAGGTAAAACTGGTACTGCCCAAGTATTCAGCATTAAAAGTGGTGAAAAAATTGACAACGAAGAACTTTCATATTTTTTGCGTGATCATGCGTGGTTTGTATCTTATGCTCCTGCTGAAAAACCGACTATTGCAGTTTGTGTAATCATAGAACATGGTGAGCATGGAGCAAGTGCGGCAGCACCAATAGCAGGCGAACTGATTGAATATTATATTAAGAATCTTTCACCCAAAGTAAAATTAGGAAATTAACTGATGTTTGACCGACGACTGATCGAAAATTTTGACTGGGGATTGGTGATCCTTATCTTTCTAATCAGTTCCGTTGGACTTGTTATTTTATACAGCGCCTTAACTGCAGGCCAGCAACTGACTGATGGAATGCCTGTTTTGTTTAAAAAACAACTCGTCTGGATGATCTCTGGATTTGTTATTATGATGGTCACTTTAATCATAGATTTTAGAGATTTAGATAAATTGAATATATTTATCTATGTGATTTGTATTGGACTGCTTATTAGTGTTCTTTTGTTTGGGCATCTTGGCGGAGGATCCAGGCGTTGGCTTATATTAGGTTTTGCAAGAGTTCAGCCATCTGAATTGATGAAAATTGCTTTAATTATCAGCCTTGCCTCAGTATATTCAACCTCTGTATCCCAAACCGGACTTAATTTTAGAAAATTAATAATTCCGACCATTTTGTGTATCATACCGTTTTTATTAATCGTAAATCAACCTGACCTGGGTACCGGTCTTTTGCTATTATTAATTGCTGGAACAATTACCATGTTCGTAAAGGTTGAACGCCGGGTCTTTTTTGCCGTAACGTTTATTGGACTTGCAACGATACCGCTTGTCTGGTTATTTGCATTAAAAGATTATCAAAAATTTCGTGTTTTAACCTTTTTAAACCCTGATCGGGACCCACTGGGTGCAGGGTATCATATCATTCAATCAAAAATAGCGATTGGATCTGGCATGCTCACTGGTAAAGGGTTTTTAAAAGGAACTCAAAATGCACTTTCATTTTTACCCGAACAACATACCGATTTTATTGTTTCTGTCCTCGCCGAAGAATGGGGGCTTGTGGGGTGTAGTATTTTATTAATTTTATATTTTTTTCTATTATTTTGGGGTTTAAATATCTCGTATACTTGTCGCAATATGTTTGGTTCTATTTTAGCTTTTGGCGTGACAGCAATGATTTTTTGGCAAATATGCATCAATATTGGCATGGTTATGGGGCTGATTCCTGTTGTTGGAGTACCTTTGCCAATGGTTTCTTATGGAGGTTCATCGGTTGTTACTAATATGGTTGGCTTTGGTATTTTATTGAATATCAGTATGCGCAAGTTTTCTTCGAACTAATTTTTTCTTGGTCTTCCCCTTGCAGTTTCATTCAATTTCTTGTAGTTACCTTTTAATAAATTGTATTCAATAAATGATGAGGTTGATATGGGCATATATGAGCGGAAACAACGGGAAAGAGAACAAAGGAAAATAGAAATCCTTGATGCAGCTCGAAGTGTTTTCTCAAAAAAAGGTCTAAATACTGCTACAATGGAAGAAATTGCCTCCCAGGCGGAATTAAGTCCAGGAACCTTGTATTTATATTTTAAAAACAAAGAAGAATTACATACTTCTTTATCTATAGAAATACTTAAACATCTTGTGGTAGAGGTTCAAAAGGTTGTTGAACAGGAGATGTCTGTTGAAGAAAAAATTGAAAAATTCACAGAGGTATTTATAGAAATTTATGATTATGATTCTAATATTCTGATCAATCTTTTTCACCTTCAGTCTGGTGAAACACTTAGAAACTTATCTGATGATGTTTTAAAACAAATTAAGACATATTCGACGTTGTCTCATCGTGCAATTGTTGATGTGATAAGACAAGGAATTGAAGAGGGCATCTTCATTGACGAACATCCTGTAGCTTTAGCCGATATCCTCTGGGCGTCTTATGCAGGTATTGTTTTATGGGTTGATTCTAAACGATTGTTAAATAATAAAAAAGATTTTGTAAAATCCACTTTAAAAACAGCATTTAGTATTATTGCTCAAGGGTTCAAAAAAAACTAAACTTTACATAATCTATGGATCGTCTGGGCATGCCATTCACCCCTGCCTGAAAATGTAGGAATGCCCTTGTCCGTCAAATACTCTGCGATAAGCCCAAAAGTAGATCCTTTTTTTCGCATGGCTTTTATTATATTCAAAATATCGTTTTTGGTATAATGGTCTCCAACGGTATAGCTTGCAGTTGTTCGTTTTTTAGTATCTGTCTTTTGTACAAAAGGTTGTGCGAAAAAGTCCTCACTGAAAAGAGTATTTAAATTGTTAAAAAATTGTGTGATAGAATTTAGCTGGCGAAGCTTAGCTTCTACAACTGAATTATTGTTAGCAAGCAATTTGTCTGAATTTAGGGTGGTTTTGTTGACATTGTTTGCAACTTCTGGCAAAAAATCCAGAAGAGCAATTAATAAGTTATCTAAACTTTCAGGGTAGTTAGATCTTCTATCGGAGGTTTGTCGTCTCTCTTCTTTTGGGTAATAATGACCCGTAAGATTTCTTTTTGAGTTTGAATTGTCTTTTTTATGAGCACTTCTTAGGTTTCTTAAAAAATCATTCATGATGCCATCTCCTAAATAAATAAATTAAGATAAAAAAAACGATACGTGATGTCTAATTTTTAGAAGAATCAATTTCAGGAGTTGAATGCGATTTATATTATAATAGTATATTCTGTGCAGGCAAGTCAAGCAAGGGACTATAAAAAGATGCGATGTAAGTGTTATGTCTTTGTGAAAGATAGCCAGACAGTAATCGCTTTTACTGTCTGGCTATCTTTAGAATTTATTCTTTCTCAAAATCTTCTTTTGAAGCGCCACAGATTGGGCAACACCAGTCATCTGGAAGATCATCAAAACTGGTTCCAGGATCAATGCCATTGTCTGGGTCACCATCAGCGGGATCATAAACATACCCACATGGTCCGCATACGTATCTGTCCATGTTTTTCTCCTTTTTAAAAATGTTTAATCAAAACGTTCGTTGGTCATGTGTTATTAATATGCTTCATCCATATCAAGATCATCTTGAGTTACGGGGTTCTTAAAAAAATTATAAGACCATACCTGGTAACTGATTACAATAGGAATAAAAACCAAGACAACGCCTAACATGATTTTCAAAGTTAAGGGGCTTGAGGATGCATTGTATGCAGTCAAAGAGATCGCATCATCCATACTTGAAGGGAAAAGTGTTGGGAATAAACCAATAATACCAAAAAAAGTTGCCCCGACGATGGTTAATGCAGAAGCAAACCATGCTTTAAAATAGCACTGTTTTGCAATAAAGATACGGGTGGCAAATAAAGCTGCGACAGTTATTAAAATCACCAAAAATAGAGCGGGGGTTTCAAAATAATTGTCATATAGTTTCGTTGCAAATTTGCTTGAAATTAAAAAGATTACAGCCACAGGTACCAGGGCAATCCATATTTTTTTGGAAACGGCAATGGTTCTTTTTTTTAGATCTCCAGTGGTTTTTATATTTAGCCAGTTTGCACCGTGCTGAAGAAACAATAAAACAAATAACAAACCGCCTAAGAGGCCGTAGGGATTGAGTAGTTTTAATGTATTTCCATGATATACCCCTTGGGCATCAAAAGGAATTCCCTGGAAGATATTGGCAAAAGCAACACCAAATAAAAGAGCAGGTAAAAAGCTACCTATAAAAATACAGGTATCCCATAATTTTTTCCAGGCATCACTTTCAATTTTACCCCGAAATTCAAAGGCGACACCTCGAAAAATTAATGCAAATAAAATGAGCATTAATGGCGTATAAAGAGAAGAAAACATGGTCGCATAAACTTGTGGAAAAGCGGCAAACGTTACGCCACCTGCAGTGAGTAACCACACTTCATTGCCATCCCATAATGGGCCTATAGAATTGATTATAACTCTTTTTTCATATTCTGTTTTTCCGATAAAAGGATATAAAGTTCCGATCCCAAAATCAAATCCATCTGTCATAAAAAAGATTGCCCATAAAAGACCCCACAAGAAAAACCAAATAGATTGAAGTTCCATATTTAAAGCTCCTGTA
>JAWSVH010000020.1:10875-15058 GCA_033852015.1 Desulfobacula sp. | reverse complement strand
CAATTTTATCAATTATATTTTCCGGCTTGCCTTCTTTAAGCATCAATGCCTTATATATTTCTCTTTCTTTTTCAACCACCGTTGCATCAACATCTTCAGGGTTCAGACCCGCTGGGTTTGCTGCGGCAATATGCATGGCAATGTTTTTAGCGAATGCATTAAAATCATCTGTTTTGGCAACGAAATCAGATTCACAGTTAATTTCAACAAGCACGCCCAATTTAGCGCCCGTATGAATATATGAATAAACCACGCCTTCTGAGGTTGAACGGCCTGCTCTTTTGGCGGCTTTAGCCAGCCCTTTTTTTCTCAAAAGCTCGATGGCTTTTTCAATGTTGCCTTCTGCCTCTCCAAGAACTTTTTTACAATCCATTATTCCAGAGCCTGTTGCTTCTCGAAGCTCTTTTACCATTGCTGCGGAAATTTCCACCATTTTCTTTTACTCCTTATATTTACTCAGTCACTTCTTCTGAGGTTTCTTTTTGTGTCTCTACTGCCACTTCTTCAGCGGGTGCTGTTCTTCTTTTTATCTTTTCAACGACAGGCCCATCTGTACCATCTGTAACGACTTCAACAGCGGCTTTCTTTTCAATAATTTCTTCTTGTCCCTGAGTACCATCTTTATCAGATTTTGCTTTTTGTTTTTCTTCAAAAATCTGGCGCCCTTCTATACAGGCATCGGCAATATGAGAGGCAAACAAGCGGATCGATCTTATGGCATCATCATTACCCGCAACGACATAATCAATATCATCCGGATCACAGTTTGTATCAACAATAGCTATAATTGGGATTCCCAGTCTCTTACCTTCTTTAACGGCAATGGACTCATTCTTGGGATCAACAATAAAAATTGCACCGGGCAATTTTTTCATTTCACTGATTCCGCCAATGGCAAATTCGAGTTTATCTTTTTCCTTAAGCATTTGTGATTGTTCTTTTTTAGGATAATTTTCAAGACTGCCATCAGTTTCAATGGATTTAAGGAAATGAAAACGAGTAATATTATTTTTAATGGTTTGAAAGTTGGTTAACATTCCACCTAACCAACGATTCTGAACATAAAACTGTTCTGCACGATTTGCTTCTTCGTAGATGGATTCTGATGCTTGTTTTTTTGTTCCTACAAACAGAACATCCTGACCGTTAGCTGTCACATTTTTGATAAAATCATGGGCTGTTTTAAATAATTTAACCGTCTGCTGAAGATCAATAATATAAATCCCATTTCTTGCGCCAAAGATATACTTCTTCATCTTTGGATTCCATCGTTTTGTCTGATGCCCGAAATGAACACCTGCTTCTAAAAGTTCTCGAATTGTAATGTAAGACATTTTGTTCTCCAAATTAAATTAATGGTTTTTTCCACCACCCAGATCATCCCGAAAATTCGACTTTAGCAAAAGCACCTGATTTTTCAGTCCCTGAATGTGAGTTTTTATTATCTAAAAAAATCCTACTTTATATATCAAAGGTTTACTAATTTTTCAATCGGTTTTTTTATTTTCACCACTCGATTGTGGCCTGCCAGATCTTGAATGAATTCAATGGATTCATATTCAGGATATTGTTCAAAAATTTTAGTCAATCCTTCTTTCTGATCAAACCCCATTTCAAGCAGCAAAATTCCTCCGAAAGCAAGGTAAGAGTAAGCGTTCTTAAATATTTCCCGATAACAGTCCAGCCCGTCACGACCACCATCAAGCGCAAGCATGGGTTCAAACTTGTGAATTTCCGCCTGAAGATTTTTAATATCCTCTGTAGGGATATAGGGTGGATTTGAAACAATCAGGTCAAATAATGAATCCTGCCTTATCGCCTCAAACCAGGAGCCTGAAAAAAAACTCACGCGATCTTTGGCAATATTTTTTGAATTTTGCCGGGCAATTGCCAGTGCATCAAAGGAAATATCACCGGCAAAACACAAAAGATCTGGAAACACCTTGGCAAGAGAAACAATAATCGCGCCGGATCCCACACCCAACTCTAATACTTTTTGATGGGCATCCACCGTTGATGAATTATTTAAAATATTTATGGCTGTTTCGACAAGGATTTCAGTATCTGGCCGGGGGATCAGAACCCCACGCCCCACCTTGAAATCAGACTCATAGAATCCTTTTTCTCCGGTAATATACGCCACAGGCTCATTCTGGATACGTCTTTTAATCAAGACTTTAAAATTGGAAAGTTCTTTTTTTTCAAGGGGGCGATCATGCTGGAGATATAAGTCTAACCGGTTGACATCCAGACTATACGCCAAAATAATTTCAGCAGCCAGTCTAGGACTGTCTATGGAATGCTCTTTAAAATAAGATTCAGTCCAGGAAAGAATCTTGATGATGGTCCAGTCAACCAATGTCCCTTAAAGCCTGTGCCTGATAAAAGGTTGATAACTCATCAATAATTTCCTGAATATGGCCTTCCATAACGCTGTCCAGTTTATACAGTGTCAGTCCGATTCTATGATCGGTCATTCTGCCCTGGGGGAAATTATAGGTTCGGATTCTACCACTTCTATCGCCAGAACCGACCTGATCTTTTCTTTCTGCCGCTCTTTTTGAATCTTCTTCTTTAGTCTTGGCATCCAGAATACGGGATTTAAGAACCCCCATTGCCTTTGCCTTGTTTTTATGCTGAGATTTTTCATCCTGACACGTCGCAGTCACACCCGTTGGGACATGGGTGATCCTGACCGCAGAATCTGTCGTATTCACCGACTGACCCCCTGGGCCAGAAGAACGAAACACATCTATTTTCAGATCTGCAGGATTGACATCAATATCAATATCTTCTGCTTCAGCAAGAACAGCCACCGTCACAGCGGACGTATGAATTCTTCCCTGTGCTTCTGTTTCTGGAACCCGTTGCACTCTATGCGTACCACTTTCATACTTAAATCTGCTATACGCACCTTTTCCTCGAACAACGGAGACAACTTCTTTAAACCCGCCCGAACTGGAATCATTTTTTTCAATAATTTCCATCTTCCAGTTCTGGGTTTCAGCATATCTGGAATACATTCGAAACAGATCACCGGCAAAAAGACCGGCCTCTTCCCCACCTGTTCCGGCTCGAATCTCCAGAATAACATTTTTACTGTCCCGGGGGTCTTTAGGCATCAACGCTATATTGAGCTTAGATTTATAATCTTCAATTTTCGATTCCAAACTTGGGACTTCCGCTTTGGCCATCGCCCGCATCTCAGGATCATCATCTTTTAGCAATTCTTTTGCTTCGACAAGTTCTTCCAAAACACCTTCATACTCTCTGAAGATAGGGACAATCTTATTGAGTTCCCCATGTTCTTTGAGATATTCCTGGTACTTTTTCTGATCGCTGAGCACAGCCGGATCGCTTAAAAGCTGTTCCAGCTTTATAAATCTTTCTTCAAGACCTTTTAATTTTTCAATCATATTTTAACTCAAAATAGTTTTAGCTCAAAAGGGTTTTAAAACTCAAAAGGGGCTCTTTAATTCAAGACCCCTTTTTGATTACAATTTTTTTAAATGTGCTAAACTAGTTTAGTTGCGTCAAAGCCTGCATATTTCTTTTTGAAGCGATCAATTCTTCCTGCAGAGTCAACCAGTTTTTGTTTTCCAGTAAAAAACGGATGGCATTGTGAACAAATTTCAACTTTAATGTTCTCTCTGGTTGAACCCACTTCAAACGACGCACCACACGCACAAGAAGCACTTGATCGTGTATAGTTTGGATGTATTTCTTTTTTCATTTTCCCTTAAAACTCCTTATACCAGCCTTATCTCAGGCAATCATTAAATTCTTATTTCTTATGAATTCTCTACTTTTTATGAATTCATCAGGTCAAGAAACTCTTTATTATCCTTTGTTCCTTCCATTTTTTCAAGTAAAAACTGCATACTGTCGACAGGATTTAAATTTGAAAGCAGCTTTCTCAATATCCATACGCGGTTCAAAACCATTGGGTCCAGTAGCAATTCCTCTTTTCTGGTCCCGGATTTATTCATATCAATGGCAGGATAAATTCTTTTGTCAGCAAGCTTTCTATCCAAAACCAATTCCATATTACCCGTACCTTTAAATTCTTCAAAGATAACTTCATCCATTCGACTACCCGTATCCACAAGTGCTGTTGCGATAATGGTAAGGCTGCCGCCATCTTCAATATTTCTGGCTGCGCCGAAAAATCTTTTGGGCCGAT
>JAWSVH010000020.1:0-10788 GCA_033852015.1 Desulfobacula sp. | reverse complement strand
TTGGAATGATGTCTGGATGCGCTTTGACCATACTATTAGCAATATTTTGCAACAGCATCGTCTTTCCAGCCTTTGGCGGAGATACAATCAACCCACGCTGCCCAAACCCAATCGGTGACATCATGTCAATCACTCGCATGGAATAGTTGTCAGCTTCAGCCTCAAGTTCCATTTTTTGTTCAGGGTATAAAGGCAAAAGATTATCAAAAAGAATAGTTTCTGCCGCTAATTCAGGGTTCTTGAAATTAACAGCCTCCACTTTAAGCAATGCAAAATAACGCTCTGAATCTTTAGGCTGACGCACCTGCCCGGAAATAGTGTCTCCGGTTCTTAAATTAAACCTTCGAATCTGTGAGGGAGACACATAGATATCATCGGGACCTGGAAGATAATTATAACCAGGAGCTCTTAAGAAACCAAAACCATCCGGTAGAATTTCAAGGGTTCCTTCTCCATAAACCTGACCGCTTTCTTCAATATTTGCCTGGAGCAATGAAAATATCAGTTCCTGCTTTTTTAGACCACTGATCCCTTCAATCTTATACTTCTTGGCAAGCTTGGTCAGCTCAGTAATCTTCATCTTGTTTAATTCTACGAGGTTCATTCATTCTCCCAAATTTTGGAATTGTTTTTTTAGGCTTAAGGATTGTTTTTTGTTCTGAAGTGCACCTTTATGAAGTAAAGAAATCAAAAATCGGCTTAGAAAACAACCAGATGTTAGAAGCTTTTATATTAGATATTAGAAGCTTGTTATATTAAAGTTAAATTAATAGGGTAAATAAATCAGGTTGTCAAGAACTCTTTTTGTATTTTATCAAAGATATTATCAACAGAATCAAAGAGTTCCGATGGTGTGCCGACATTTTCTATCACATAGTTTGCCCGGGCTTTTTTTTGTTCCTGTGACATTTGAAGATCCAGCATCTTTTTTGCATCTTTTTTTGCCACTCCATCCCGTTGAGAAATCCTGCTGACAAGCTCAGACGCATCTGCAATGGCTGCAATACTCAAATCAAAATAACGCTCCATTCCGGTTTCAAACAACAGTGGCACTTCCACAGCGACTGCCTTTATTTTCCCTTTATAATCAGCATGTTCCATCTGGAAGATCATTTCCTCAAGAATCTGGGGATGAAGAATCTCCTCCATTTTCTGTCTCAGATCATTATCATGCACGATAAAATCCCTTAGCAGGGATCTGTTCAGACTCCCGTCTTCTGAAAGCACCCGTCTGCCAAACAAATGAACTACTTTTTTAAAACCTTTTTGCCCGGGTTCCACCACCTGTCTTGCAATAATATCACAATCCAAAGTAATAAGGCCCTTCTCCTCAAGTCGCCTGCATACTAAACTTTTTCCCGATCCAGCAGAACCGGTCACTGCAATTTTTAATATGTTCATTGAATTTTATTAGACTTTGATATCTGAATAGTGATTTATATAAATTTGTCGATCTACATAACATTGACTATAATACGCTTTTGTGATAATTTTCAAGACCGTTTTCTAATAATAATTGAGAGGATATGGATTGTGGAAAGAACATTATCAATCATCAAGCCCGACGGGGTTGCAAAAAACGTAATAGGTGAAGTTATCAGACGTTTTGAAGCCGATGGCATCAAAATAGCCGCCATGAAAATGATTCAACTGACCAAAACCCAGGCACAAGGATTTTATGCCGTTCATAAAGAACGCCCTTTTTTTGACAGCCTGACCGACTTCATGACCTCCGGCCCCATTGTAGTTATGGCCCTTGAAGGCGAAGATGTCATTGCCAGAAACAGAAAACTCATGGGTGCCACCAACTTTAAAGAAGCTGACGAGGGAACCATCAGAAAAGACTATGCCACTGACATTGAAAAAAATGTTGTTCATGGTTCTGATGCACCGGAAACAGCCGCTTTTGAAATTGGATATTTTTTCAACGATCTTGAGATCCAGAAAAGATAAACTGCTTCATCCGTAAAAAATAAAACCGCATCCAGGAATCTTTCATTTCTGGATGCGGTTTTTTACTTTTCACTAACCATCAGGCATTCTGCTTTATGGTATCAAAAGATCAAATCCGGTGACCGTATCCTTTTTTCTGATACCTGTAGATCCCACAAGCTCATATAAAACAACTTCCATAACATGCCAGACCTTTACACCACTGCGGACACATCCCGCCACTGCAGAATCCGCCCTGCCACAAGCCATGTGCATATGCAAACAGAGTTTACCCGTTTCATCGGGGAAAAGAGTTCCGGTCCCTGTCACTTCATGGACATTATCCAATTCATGCAGCATGGGCACAATCTTTTGAGCCCTGCCCTGTTCCGGCCCAACGGTTAAAACACTTTTAACATCCGCACCGCCAAGCACAATCAATGAAGCTGCTTGAATATCATGTTCTTTTGCAAAGGTTTCTATTTGTTCATGCACAATATCGCCATCTTCAAGCCGAATAACAAATATCCGCCCTGGTCTAGCCTGTGAGTATTTCATGATTCATCTTCCCGGTTTTATATCCATCAATATCAATACTGGTATAATCAAATCCGATTTCTTTGAATGCGTGTGACACCTTTTGCCGGATATGAACATCAAAAACTTGATCTATTAATTGTTGCTCAACTTCTATACGTGCCATTTTCCCATGACACCTTACCCGAACCTGATCAAAACCCAAATCATGAAGCACCGTCTCTGCCTTATCTATTCTGTCCAGCTTTTGAGCTGTAATAATATCATGATAAGGAATTCTAGTCGCCAGACAGGACTGAGACGGTTTATCCCAGGTTTCCAGACCCATTTGCCGGGACAATTCCCGGATATCCGATTTTGCAAGCCCGGCATCTGCCAAAGGACTTAAAAACCCAAGCTCCTGGGCTGCTTTTAAGCCTGGACGAAAATCTTTTAAATCATTCGTGTTCACTCCATGAAGAAACGTATTTATTCCCCGAGATTCAGCCTCTTTTTTTATCCAGGTAAAAATCTGCTGTTTACAAAAATAACACCGTTGAGATGTATTCTGGACGATATCTTTATTTTCAAGGATATTTGCTTCAAGACAGAGAAACTCCACTCCTAATCTGGCCGCAATATCCTTTGCAGCAACGGTCTCTTTTTGGGGCACAAACTGAGAAGCAACACTGATGGCCAGCAGTCCTTTTTCTCCAATCGTCCTTTTTAATACCGCCAAAAGAAATGTACTGTCCACGCCGCCTGAAAATGCCAGAGCAACGCTTGACATCTTGCCCAGCCTATCCTCAAGTTCTTTTAATTTATCCTGCAAATTACTCCTTTAAAATCAATGGGAATAAACTTCAAATTTGGTCTCGGCATTCGTCAAAGAATCTATGCGTTCCTGAAATGACATCCTCTCTTTGTTGACTAACCATTTTGACCAGTCATCAACGCTTTGCCATTTGCTGATAACCAGCAAACTCCCCTCCACATCCACCCGTTTGAACGTCTCCGCTCCAATATACCCTTTTTGTTTTAATGCAGCGCTTCTCATTTCTCTGTATAACTCTTCCAGCAGGCCTACCTTTTCAGGAATAACTTTTCTTTTAATCAAAACAGTAACAGCCATATTCCCTCCCCCGCTTATTCCTTATGGTTATCATAGAAAAACAATGGACGCCTGTTGACCAACATATCACACTTTAATTGCTTTTAACAAACCCCGCCTCATCTGTTTTTACCAAGATATTTCTTGACTAAAATCCATTCCTGGTTTATAAAATCCTTCATTAAATTTACTGGGTGATCGTCCAATGGCAGGACTACGGACTCTGACTCCGTCAATTAAGGTTCAAATCCTTATCACCCAGCCAATTTAAAAGACAAAGGTTTTCAGATTTCTTCTTGAAAACCTTTTTTGTTTTTAGGATTTATTCCCACCACTGTTAAACTCAAAGGGTGTACGCACTGTAACCTGGCATGCAATCTCAGAAATTTAAAATTTTTATTATAAAATACCGACATTAATATTACTGCTATTGTCCAATAAAGTCTCCTGTTTCACCTAATGATGAGACAATACACAATGCATTGTGGTTAATTGCTTTTGAATAAAACCCTGCATACAGAGAATAGTCAGGGGTAGTTTTTAATTCCCAAGAGACGTGGACGGTAGTCAGCGCCTAAAACGCATCAAGATTTAATCTGGTATTATTGATAATCTGAACGTATTATGGCAGTTTTCACAAGGATAGATATCCTTGACTGTGGGGGCCATTTTTTCAAATAAAAGAAGAGACCAGGTAACGACAAGTTACCTGACCTCTATTCAGACTATTATGAAAAAAGGATCTAATGGCAATGATGTTTATTAGATAGTTTGTTTTAAAGAAGTCACGGTTATGTCAAGCACCCGTGTTGTAAATGAATATTTTTCTTTCACCATATCAAATTCAGGCCCGGACTTTTTAAATATGGCGGTGCCTTCAAGGAGATATCCCGTGCCTGGGCCAATAAGCCCCTCGACCTCCTTGCTTCCCAAAGTAAGCAGTACCTTATTATTTTTCATTGTTTTCTTTTCGGTATTCCTCATTTTCCACGCTGGAATTAAAATTTTCCCATCGTTCAATACCGTTAGATAGCTATTCCAAGTATTAACCACATGGGCCTCACCATCAGAACATGATACGATAGAAACAACACCCTCTTTGCTTATAACGTCCAAAAACTTGTCTGTGAACATATTAATCTCCTTTTTTTATTGATTAAATTCTTTATTATAGATATCATGTATCCATAATAGCAATTATGAACATCGGGTGGAAAAAAGTCAAGACAAAATCTTATGGATGATGTTATTAATTATCCTATTAATTTTTATAAGGAGATAAAGAATGCAATTTAGCATCGGAGTAGAATATGCTTTTCATTCACTGTTCTATATGGTGGATATTCCAGAACACAAAACTATTGGGATAAAACAAATAGCTGAATTAAACAAAATCTCAGAGACTTACCTTTCAAAAGTTTTTGCAAAATTACGTAAAGCTGGGATTGTTCGATCCATTACTGGTGTTAAAGGGGGATATGAATTGGCAAGATCCGCTGAAGATATATCTTTTTGGGATATTATAGAGGCGATTGAAAGCTCTTCTTTCTTTTTTCAATGTGCTGAAATTCGGAAAAAAAATATTTTCGTAGATGATCCGTCTGTGTTTACAGCAAAATGTCCTTGTCTGATAAAGGTGGTTATCCAAGAGGCTGAAGAACTTTTTCGCGATAGGCTAAGAAGCATGTCTTTACGTTGGCTGTATGACCAGGTCAACATTGATTTTCCAGAAGAGAAAAAAAAAGCGATAACCGAATGGATTAAAACTATATGAATTTTCAAACAGTAATTCTTTCAATTCTGACTTTAGTCAGTAGTCAACGTCTAAAAATTCATCAAGATTTGATTTGGTATCATTGATAGTTAGGGCACCTTATGTCAGCTATCCATAGGATAATTATTCTTGAATATAATTTATAGGGTCAATATATTTCACAAATAGCTTATCCATATGTTCTCTTTTCTATCGTAAACTCTAATATTTTGTTTTTTATAACGCTCCCAACCTTCATCATTGTCATTCTTGAGTTTTTTATCTTCATCAAGAGTTACAACACATGCGATAGCAGTTTTTAGTATCAAGGCTATTTCTTCTTTTTGGGAACATTTTTTAAGGTCTTTAATTAAAGATTTTCTTGATATAACATGTTCATGTCTAAGCTCTGCTTTGCCTTCATCATTGCTAATTAATTGCTTATTTGTACTTTTGGTTTTGTGTGAAAATTTAATCCACTTGTTATATACGCCTTCTGATATATATCTTTGATTTATATATTTATGTGTATCATCTCTTTTAATTTCAGTTACAGTCCATATTGCTAAATTTGCAAGTATTTTGAAAATATATTTTTCTTCTTTACCATCTGAATTGCAATTACATAGCAGTTCAGAAAAAACATTTATAATAATTTTTCTACTACTTTCCATTTCTTCTTCTATATCTACATATTTATTAATCATTTTGTGTATATCCTTAGCCCAAAGAGTTTTCGCTGTGACCGACCTACTTATTTTGTTTCTTGGAACAATACCACCAATTATTAATAATGAATGACGAAAGGTTATAAGCTTTCCTTCAAGGTGTCAAATCATGTCCAGGATGAATTATATATTAAAGAGTTGAATATGGAAACATGACCAAGAATGAACCCTTGGCTCATATAGTTGAATTGAGACTCAGAGAATAATGGGGAGATATAACAAAAAAAGGCAGAGCCATGTTTGACCCTGCCTTAAGATTTGATTTTTATGAACTAATTATCATTTCTTTCTTCTGTTCATTCCTGCAAGTCCTAAGAGGCCGATACCAAATAGAAGTATTGTTGTTGGTACTGGAACAGGGGAAGATTCGTATTCTACGACATAACCATCTATCACCTGCGTGTCATATAAGTCATTCCAATTGCCACTAAATCTAAAGTGTATATGGTCTTCCTGGGAATTTTCACCAGTAGTACCGTCATTAGGTTCACCCGTATTCCAGTTGGTGTAAGACCACTCTTCACCTGTTACCCATGCCCAATTAGAGGCAGGAGTTGATGCTCCTGGTTGCTGATACCCCCCAAGCCAAGCATTGTAGGTATGAGTAAATGATAATGAAAAGGAATCCCAAACGAATGTATTTTCTGCAGCTGACGTTAAAGTTACAAGATGTCCATCAAGTCCGTTATATTGCTTAGTTTGAACATCAGTATTTGCGTTATCCCATGTGCCTGGAAGGGCTACATAATCATACCAGTGATTATTGCCACCTGCAGCAATTGTCCATTGTATAGGAGATGCCTGTGCTACCGCAACGCCAAATAACATCAAAGCTGCTGCTGCTAATCCAATCAATTGTTTCTTCATCTCAATTTTCTCCAATATTAATTAGCTTCATGAATCTTATCGTGTAATAGGAACTTGCTTTTCATCTTCAAATCCAATTGCAAAAAGTGAACCACATGCCTAAGCATCTTACTATCATACTGTTATTATTGTTTTTTTTAAATATCATGTAATATTATTCATGAAATAAATGTTCTAAAATGAGGAAATGAATGTTCTAAAATGAGGAAAAAATGTAATAATTGTAAGGAAAAGCATCCTAAAATGTTTTGGTAGACTTTATATTTTTTGTAAAATGAAATTCAATTATATAGCCAGAAGCAAAATCAAATAAACCAAAACCCCAATCAAGTTAATTAGAGAGAGTGTTGATCTAATAGAGTGAGTTATCCCCTTTGATCAATACATCATAAAACTTGCTATTGTGGCAGAACTAATCCATAGACTAATTATCTGTTATAATATCAAGTAGGTATAAAATGGTGAATATTTTCGATTCCCATGAACTTCCACCATTTATTATAATAATTTCACATGATTATGTGTTTTATATTTTGTCACAAGTGATTGGCGAGCCTAATTTTCATAATAACTCAAAATCAATTTTATATATCAGAATCATAATTATGGATTGAATCAAAAACTCAAGCTTTCTTGCATAATTCTTGAGTTGATTTTCTGGTCTCTTTTTTTGGTCCAGTGTAGGAACCCTGGCCCTCTGGGCCAAGATGTTATATATACCACTATATTGATGAATAGCATTTTGTGGTATGTAAGAGCGTTATTATTCAATAATCGAGGACCAAGTTCTGTAGCGCTGTGAAAAATCAATTAGGAGGATAGAAAAACCATGCGTTTGCAGGCTTTTGTACTCAATGAAAAATTTATTGGCAAAGCATAGGAGAAATTAAAAGCCGTAAAGGAATCCTTAACGTCTGATAATGAATTCATGAACTATGTCAAAAGATGCCATCCTTTTTCAATAGAAAACCTCTCTCAAATTATCGAAGCAGCCTACTGGGTAAGCCATGCTACGGAAGAGCGCAATCAGACAAATGTTTCTCTCGTATTAAAAAAACCTGATAATGTGTGGGATACATATTGCTTTGATCATCCGATTTCTTTGGAACAAAACCATCTCGTTAAGATAGGATCAGCTTTGGATAGTAATTTTTCAGATATTTGTTTGTGGCCAGGGAAAAATAAGAATCTCGAAATATGGGGTTTCAAAATGAGGCCACTCAATCATTTAACAGCTAATCTGCGCATCTTAATTCTTGGTCACGGAAAAGTCCTGATCATCTGCTACGGTAGAGCCTTAGCTGCCATAACAGGCAACAATGGAATATTCCTAAACCCAGAAGTCCTTTTCAAAATACTTTTACCTACAATTTGCCTATACGATGATTTTTCCAATTTCAAGGATCAGCAATATTTTGCTTTCACTTCGCTACTTCATATATCTCAGGCGATGCGTGCACATGAAAAAGGTGGCACACTCCTTGTTGTCTCAGAAGACACTGGATGGAAAAAGTCGTTAAAGCAGCCGATACACTACAAAGGCCGTGCCAGATTTATGGACACAAATCAAAACGCTATACCAATTCCCGATCTTTCTTTTGCCACGAAAAATCCGAGAGAACTGTTCAACGCGATTTGCAATCCTGAGAGCAAGGCCATGGCCGAATTACGTTTGAAATTTATTGAGCAGTGTTTTTATATAGGGCGTCTAACAGCTACAGATGGAGCTCTTGTTATGAGTATCGACCGTCACGTACGTTGTTTTGGGGCAAAAATTCAGCCTATAGGACCACTACTTGGCTCGACCGAGGTTCGGGTTGTAAGGCCAGTTGTAGGAGGTAAGGAAAGTAAAAAGATAATTGCCGATTTAGGTGGGACACGGCACCAATCAGCAGCACAGTTTGTTCATGATCAACCAGGCTCTATTGCAATAGTCGCATCTCAGGACGGAAATATGAGCTTCATTACCAAAGATCCTTCCTCAGAAAAATTGCTTATTGTTGAAGATGCCGAGTTAGTATTGATGCATGAAGGTATCCTCGGGTCAATTTGGAATTTATACCGATTCTTCGATTAAGCAAAATGGGACCAAATAAGTAAATTTTTTTTTTAGGTATAACCTGTTTATCAACGATAAGCATTCTTCTTATAATATTTTCTAATTATTTGCCCAATTTTATCAAAGACATCTTTATTATTTAAAATACCTATATGATCTTCATCAAAACCATATATTAATGTAGCTTTATCTTGAATTCTCTCATCAAGCATACTTTTCATTTCAACTGTACCGTCAGTATTTTCGCGGGAGAACATCCCTTTCCCGCCTTTATAGCCGAATAGAAGAAAGTGTTCTACACCATCAGGCATCTCTTTTGAAAAATTTTCTTTTATAAAAGGGCTGTCAGGCTTCATGTCATGCCATGACGGCACAATTCCCGGGCTGTACTTTAAGCCTAATTCTACAGCGCTATGTCCGTTCCAGGGCGTAGACAATGTAACATGAAAACGAATGAAATCTTTTTTGGGATACCCAAAATCATTAACTAAAAATGTCCTGGAAACCAACCCACCCATACTATGAGCCATAACAACCATATCATTAAACTGAAATTTTTTCTTAAGCTCCCATACAAGTTTATTTAACCTTTTTGCAGAATCTTTTAAGGGAATTCCGGACGGATAATAATAAAACCAGCTTTGAACTTTGGATTTGTCAATACGATTATTAATATACTTCCAATCAGCCGGGCTGCCTAACGCCCCATGAACAAAAAGAATAGGCGTTTTGTCTGGGTCGTATTCTTCTTCCATGAAGATTGTAGGATGGATTTTATTTATAAAACTTAAAGGCGCCCAAAGGCCCATGCTGGCATAATCCCTTGAAAAAACAGGGTTATCAAGGTTAGTAATAATTCCGTTTTGCGTGTAGCGAAGTTTATTTTTAGTGTTTTCAATGGAACTAACCAAGGATTTTACTGACTTATATTCCTGGGACCTCTCATCGACTAAACGAGTAATATTAAAACCAGTATAGGACGACCCTACAGTGGCCGACTTTACCTTTTCAACAAGGACATCATCACCGGCAACGAGTTTTTCGCCAGCATCAATTCTGAAGTTTTTATTGGGGTCTTTAAAACCATAGAGCTTATAGGCACCATTCCAGACCAGAAAGGTATAATCATGATTGTTGGCAACATTCAAATAATCCAGGATCTTATTATCCTGAACAAGCAATGCTACACAAATTGTATCATCTTCAACCGAATCAATTTTAAGCGTACCCTGAATAATAGAAGATTTTTCAAGCACTCCTAGCTCATTATTCAGGCGAGAAAAAGTACAACCAGTGATAATAAAACATAGGATAAGTAATTTAACTATTACACGCATAAACCCCCCGTTGAATATCTTTTTCCATATGAATAGCAAAATAACAGGTGCATGGTAGACCGATTGCCACGGCTTGGCAAGTTGATCAGTAATTTAGTGTTGGGAGCAAATAACTTGTCCGGATTTGTAGCACATAAATTGTTCGGTTAAAAAATGGGATTTAATTGTAAGCATGGATGATGCAACCAATGAACATTATTCAATGTTTTTTGGCATAAAATCAGGAAAAAAATAATTTTTCTTAAGTATTCAAAAACCGGGTCTTGTGTCTATCACAATGGGGTGAGGCCCTTTATCAAAAGTGTGGTGATTTCTTTTGGCAGTAGTGACTGCAATCAAAATCTATCCGGTGGGTACTTGTATTCAAAGTCTTATGATATTTATTTTTAATGCCTGCCACAAGATGTTGTGTTTAAGGTTAAGCGGGGGATTGGTTTTTTACCCATCCCCCTGAGAAATTATATGTAAATATTTTCAATCCAATA
>JAWSVH010000138.1:0-13665 GCA_033852015.1 Desulfobacula sp. | reverse complement strand
AAACTGGATTGGAAAAGATGGTTTGGCTTGATTTTTCTTTAACTTTAATCATTTTCATATCAAAGGCTACGTTATGTCCGATAAGCACGGTATCGTATGTGTAGATTTTGAATAAGGGAAGAATGGTTTCGATATTTGATTTTCCTTTGAGCATTTCATAGTTAATACCATGAATTCTATATGATTCTATGGGTATATCGCGTTTGGGATCAACAAGTTCTTCAAAAAAATCCTGATATACAATTTTATTGTTCACAATCCTTACGGCTGCTATGGAAATGATTTCATCACCACCATCTGGGTCAAGACCGGTTGTCTCAGTATCAAAAACAGTAAATACTAATTTCCTCAGGTCCATATTAAAAACATCTTTTGATTCATCATCAATTTTAAAAAGATCAAAATCATAAAATTCAGGCCGGCTTTTTGCTATGACAGCTCTCTTCTTTTTTCTGGGAAAATGAGTGTCAGGCTCTGCCAGCACCGTGATGCTAACTTGGGAACAGGTCGTAATGTTATTTGAAATGATGTTAAAAAAAGCTTTGTTTTGTTTTAGGACATACTCCAAAGAGGGCAGAGACTTGATTTTTTTAGTCATAATATCTTCTATCTGGAGTTGGCTTGTAGCGTTACCCTGCCATATGATTTCAAATATAATCTGATTATGTTTTCGATAAACCTGAAGTTCAAATTGTTTTTCTTTGGTTAATTCAGATAAATTTATAATCAAAAAAATAAAGGCCATGGATAAGGAATATGAATCCGAAAAAATTCTGATATCACGGTCCATGTCGTTGATCGCAACGTCAATTTGGCGGTATTCTAAAACTTGTTTTTGTATGTTTGAAAGAAAAGTTGATAATGATAGTTTTGATAAAGGCAGCTTGGTTAAGCTTTCTTCAAGAATTGATAAAGAGATCGTATTGAACTTTTTGATAAGTTGGCCAAGTTTTGAGGATATTTTTTTTTCATAGAGAGCATTGGTCATTCGCTCTTCAGTAGGCATATTTATTAAGTCTTTTATAAATAATTTTGTTTGATCAAAAGAAGATGTCATGGTTTGCCTGAATGATGAAAGCCAGTTGTCAATGTGTTCATATTTATTCATCTGGTGAGAGATATCTTTAAACGTGAGAATAAAACCTGTCATACTCCTTTCTTGATCAAGCACGGGTATGGTTTCTATGCTCAATAGAATACCACCATGGACGGGTGTAATAAAATTTGATGATAGGCTTTGTTCTTCATCGGTCAGGTGTTCATTTATCTCTTCAATGGCATGTACGATAAGTTCTTTGTCGATGAGGTGGAAAATGGATCGGCCAAGACCTATAAAATGTTTTGCTTTTTCAGGATATGTGCTGTTGGCAAATAAATTTTTTGCCAGAGAATTAAACAATAATATTCTGCCGCTATTATTACATATGATAACCCCTTGTGGTAACTCTGCCATAATAGCGGCTAAAAGATTTCTTTCTTTTTCTGTCTCTTTTCTAGAGAAAAGTATTTGTTCGGTGATGTCTTTGTTCAGGTTCTCAAAAATATCAGCAAAATTATTTACAATGCGTGTTAAATTAAGAATTTCTTTGCTTCCAGAAATTTTAAGGCGGTGCGAAGGGTTAGAAGAGTAGATAATAGAAGCTTGTGATGAAATCTGATTTAAGGGATGGACATAGCTTTTGTATATAGATTCAAGCCCGAACCCGATGACAGCGGTAGCGATTGCAATGATAATAAGGATTGGGATATGAAATTGTTTTATTAGATTTGTGACGACCTGTATCTGGTCGAAACTTAAGTTTAGCCAAATATAAGTAACGATGCCGCTTGATATAAAAATAGTCAGGGCAAGTATAAAAATAACATTTTTAATAAAATGATTTGATATTTTCATTTAAAAATAAAGGAAGAATTCTGCATATGAAATTGAGCGCAGAATTCTCCCCTTATCCTTTCAATAATTTGAAATTATTGTATTAATTATTTTTGAACCATCGTCCTTATCTCTTCAACAACCTCTGGGTTCGCCAATGTCATGACATTCCCAACATCGCCTTTGTTAGAGATGGCACCCAAAACTCTTCTCATTATTTTTCCAGAACGAGTTTTGGGCATATCAGGCACAAGCCAGACTTTTCTTGGTTTGGCAATTTTCCCGATTTGCTCACAAATTGCATCGGAAATCCTTTGAGCAAGTTCTTCTGTGGGGTCCACACCTGTTTTCAAGGCGATATAAAGATCGGGCTCTATGCCTTTAATCTCGTGCGCAACAGGAACAACAGCAGCTTCTGCAACTTCATTTACAACCATTGCGGCAGATTCTATTTCTTTGGTTCCAAGCCTGTGGCCGGATACGTTAATCACATCGTCAATTCGCCCTAAAATTCGGTAATATCCATCCTCAGCCATTGTGGCAGCATCACCGGCAAGGTATGGCCAATCTTTCCAGTCTTTGCTTTTAGGATCACGGCAGATATCGGCAAAATATGTATCTATAAATCGTTGTTTGTCACCCCAGACAGTTTGTAGCATACCGGGCCATGGGTTCTGAATGCATATATTTCCTGCAATACCGGGCTCAGTTATTTCTTTGCCCTCATCATCTAATATAAAAGGATGAATGCCTGGAACACCGGGACCAGCACTTCCTGGTTTCATGGGGTTTAAACCCGGAACCGTGCTGCACAGGAATCCACCGGTCTCGGTTTGCCACCATGTATCAACAATGATGGCCTCGCCTTTGCCTACAAAAGATTCATACCATTTCCAGACTTCAGGTTCTATGGGCTCTCCAACCGTAGTCATATGTTTGAAATGATAGTTATATTTGGCAGGTTCATCCGGGCCTAATTTTCTCAATGCCCTGATGGTTGTCGGGGCAGTATGAAAAATGTTGACATCTAAATCCTGGGCAATTCTCCAAGAACGTCCAGCATCGGGATATGTGGGTACGCCTTCATAAATAACGGTAGAGGCACCTAACGCAAGGGGCCCGTATACGATAAAAGAATGACCTGTTATCCAGCCGATATCAGCCATGCACCAGTATACATCTTCCAGATGAATATCCTGAATATACTTTGACATGGCAGTAGCGTAGGCAAGATAACCGCCTGTTCCGTGTTGACAGCCTTTTGGTTTGCCTGTTGTACCACTGGTATACATTAAAAACAGAGGATCTTCAGACAACATTTTTTCAGGTTCAACACGAGTTCCATATTCATTTTTGAGTTCGTCATTTACAAAATGGTCTCTTCCATCAACCATGGGAGTATCAGACGAAGATTTGCCAGGATATCTTTGCCATACAAGGACCTTGTCTACAACCTGGCCTTCGTTGGTAGAAAGTTTAACCGCCTCATCTGCATTGACTTTATGGTTTAAGAGTTTGCCTGCCCTGTAGTAAGCATCCATGGTTATCAGAACTCTGGAGTTTGAATCTACTATTCGGTCTGCACAGGCACTGGCTGAAAAACCTCCGAATACAACCGAATGGATAACACCGATTCTTGCACATGCAAGCATGGTGATGGGAAGTTCTGCAGACATTGGCATGTGGATGGTAACCCTGTCGCCTCTTTTTAATCCAGCAAGATTTTTTAGAACCGCTGCAAATTCGTTAACCCGGACATAGAGTTCTTGATAGGTGATATGGTCGATCCGTTCTTCTTCTAATTCAGGCACAAAGTGAATGGCGGTTTTGTTTTTATGATCTTTTAAGTGGCGATCTATGCAATTGTAACTGGCATTTAGCAAACCACCCTTAAACCATTTGTAGCAAGGGGCATCACTGGTATCCAATACGTCATCCCAATATTTATACCACGTTAGAAGTTCGGCATATTCTGTAAAATAATCGGGGAAATTATCCAGGCTGAAGCGGTCGAAAATTCCAGGATCGGTGAGATTTGCCTGGGCGATGAATGATGTCGATGGATAATAATAATCTTCTTCTTTCCAATGGACAGCTATCTGGGCCTCTGTGGTTTCAACAACGTCATTTTTGCTCATTGAACATCTCCTTTGAACACATCAATTAAAAGTTAGTCGCCAAAAGATATTTTCAAATATTTTTTACCTCCTTTTTAAGAAACTTTTATGGAATAAAAAAAATATTAACTTACTATTTTCTATGCAGGTTTTGATGTTCTAAAATTTCAGATTCAGTTCAATGATGATATCCAATAAAGACATCCTAAACAGTTATAGAGAACAAGAATTTACTGTAATTGAAAAGTATTAAGAAGTTGGGTTTAAGTCAATAAAAAAATGTTATTTAATAATTGAAAAACAATTATTGTCAAAAGTTAAATCCAAGTTCTGACTATATTTTTAAAATTTGATTTTTATATGTTTTTTTTAAGTGCAAGGATATCGTCATAGTTGACTTTATTGTCATTATTATAATCAGCTGATATCGGTGTTGCATTTATCGGGAAAAAGAGACCAGTATTTAACGTTGTATCTTTGTCCCTAAAAAAAGGAAATTGTACGATAGGCTTGTTTTTACCATATCGCATATTGATCATGGTGATATTGTTTTTGCTGGACTCAAATATGGGATAGGAATCCTTAATATCTTTGGTATTTAATTTGGTTTTTATGGTCCATATTTTATAATAATAAAATAATTGCGTGTCGTCATTTTCCGGATTATGGCTGATTAAGGTATCCCAGATTTGGGGTGGGTGTTCATTTTCTATAATGGTTTGAAGTATGAATTTTGATTGCGCTATCTCCTGTTTTTTAGAAATACTTATGGCAGCCCTGTTTAGCTGGATTAGCATTTCATCAAAAAAACTTGTGTCATGATACTTTGCCGTTGCAAACACACTGCCGTATATTATCGTTGATAAGATGATTAAAGAGATACTGAATTTTTTTTTAAACATAATTTTATATTTTCCTCAAAATTTATATGTATTCGAAAAAGCAAAAAATATTTAAATTAAGACATGACATTAAAACTTTTATACGCAATATCGTTGAATGATGTCAAGAAAGGATTAACTCTTCTTGAATGGTTCACAGAAGCTATCATCAATATTATCAAGTATTTTTTGGGGGTCACAAAAAAATGCTTTAAAAGAAGATTATAATTGTTTGCTTTTAATGTATGTTCAAATTTTAATTATTTTATGTTATTCTTTATGTTATTGACAACTTAAGTGACCTAAAATCTGGATAACTTTTTCTGCAATAAACCTTCATCTTGAAACATGGCATGAATATATGGGCCTAAATTATATTCAAATTATAACATTGGGAGAATGGAGTTATGAGCAAACATACCGCAAAAGTATCGCTTGGTTTTACAAACGAAAAAGTTCCAGTGGGCACTCATATGTGCCTCATCTTTACGGATGAAAAGGAACGCAAAAGTTCGTTGCTAAAATATTTGTTAAGCGGCCTAAAAGCGGGTGAAAGGGCAACCTGTTTTTCTAACAAAACAGATAAAAATCAGCTGCAAAGTTTTCTTGAAGCAAATGGTATTTCATATGACGAAAGTATTAACAATCAATCTGTTTCTCTTTCTGGAACAAGTGAGGTCTATATTCAAGATGGAATTTTCGATCCTGATCGCATGTTAAACACACTGCGTGATTTTTATGACGAATCTCTTTCGATGGGTTTTTCTGCGTCTCGTGTTATTGGGGAGATGATTCCTGAGATTCAGAATGTCCCTGGTGGGGAGCGGTTACTTGAATATGAATCCAGAGTTAGCCTTTTACTAAAAGACCATCCGGTCACATCAGTTTGCCAATATGATGCAAATGCTTTTGATGGGGCAACTATTATGGAAGTTTTAAAAGTTCATCCCAAAATGATTGTAAATGGAAGTGTTGTTAATAATCCATTTTTTATTGAACCAGAACAGTATCTAAAAGAGTGTTGTTAATTTGAGTCGTAAAAAAAAACTTTCAAGTAAAATCATTGGGCAAATTTCTCTGATGCAAAGTGTTGTCGCTCAATTACCTGATAAAACATCAATGATAAAATTTGTATGCCACGGTTTTAAAGATATTCCAGGAGTTGAGAATGTAAGATATTTTTTATCCGATGGGGTTGATACTTTACCGTGGGATTCTTCTGTTACGCAGCATGCTTTTTCTGTTCGTTTTCAAGATCAAGTTGAATCCAAGTTAATCGTTAAACTTTCTGACTTAAATTTGTTTTCGCCATACATTCCTTTTGTTGAAAATTTTTGCACCATGCTTGGCGTTATTTTTGACAAGCAACATCAACAAGAGCTTAATATTACAATTATGAATGATCTTGAGCAGAGAGTTCGTGAGCGAACAAAGGAACTTGAACTTGAGATTATTGAAAGAAAACAGATTGAAACAGAACTTAGAAAAAGTGAACAACAATATCGTGACTTTGTTGAAAACACAGACACACTTGTTACAAAAGTTGATAGCGAGGGTCGGTTTGTTTATGTGAATCACACCGCCAACAAGATCTTTGGGATTTCGCCTGAAGAATGCGTTGGGTTGTCTGCCTTTTCTTTTATAAATCCAAATGATCGAGGACGAACTGAAGAATGGTTTAATGACTGTATTCAAGGCAAGATTAAAACATCTACGATAGGAAATAATCAAATCAGCCGGTCAGGAATAGGACGGGAAATCATTTGGACGGTAACTTTTAATTATGATGAACATTGTCAGGTTACACACATAAACTCGATTGGCCGGGATATTACTAAACTGAAAATACTTGAAAGCCAATTGCGTCAATCCCAAAAGATGGAAGCGATTGGAACAATAGCGGGCGGGATAGCACATGATTTTAACAACATTCTTGGGATTGTTTTAGGAAATATTGAATTGGCAATTACAGATATACCGGAATGGAATCCTGCCAAACAAAATTTAAAAAAAATTAAGCAGGCTTCATTTAGAGCTAAAGAGATCGTCCGGCAACTTCTTACTTTTACACGAAAAACGGCTCATGAAAAAGAAGTGATTCCCATTCAGGATCTGGTAAAAGAGACCATCGGCTTGTTAAGGGCATCCATCCCCACATCTGTGGATCTCAAAACTCAAATCCAAGAAGATACGGGGTCTATAAAAGCAAATGCGACTCAAATTCATCAGGTACTTGTTAATTTGTGTACAAATGCAGTTTATGCAATGGATAATACGGGTGTTTTGGAGATTAAGGTCTCCCAACTAAAAATTGATGATCAAGTAAAATCCTTTGACAAGAAACTCTGCGCTGGGAGCTATATAAAGCTATCTGTTAAAGATAATGGCATAGGTATTTCAAAAGAGACACAAGAGAAGATCTTTGATCCATATTTTACAACTAAAGAAATTGGTAAAGGCACTGGGATGGGCCTATCTGTAGTTCATGGTATTGTTAACGGTCATGATGGGGAAATTTCAATACAAAGTGAAGTCGGAAAAGGAACGTGTGTGAATATAATTTTTCCAGAAGTTAGTGCTCCACTGACAAAAATAATTGAGGAACAATCGGAAATACAGAAAGGAAACGAAAAAATATTATTTGTTGATGATGAACCTTCCCTTGTGGAATTGGCCCAAACTATTCTTCAAAGGCTTGGGTATGAGGTTGAAGCATTTGTTGATCCTGTAAAGGCATTTGTTAAATTTGAATCAGACCCGGAGTCTTTTGATCTTATCATCACAGATATGACCATGCCAAAAATGACCGGCGACCAATTGAGCCGAAAAGTGCTGAAAATAAGACCCACAATGCCTATTATTCTTTGTACTGGATATAATAACAAAATATCTGAAGAACATTCAAAGAAGATTGGCATTAGAACTTTTCTTCAAAAACCTTTGGGTATGAATACGCTTGCCGCAACCATTAGAAGTGCACTTGATGTATCTAAAAACTAAATCCTTTTAAATTTTCTGTTTATAACTTATCTCAAAATAACATATAAAAATAATTTTGTGTTTATTTACAGACTCTATTAATTCATAGAATTTTATTGTAATGTGACGACCGTTTATTTTAATCAAAAAAAGGAATCACATGAAATATCACACAATTTCAACATCAAAATCAGGGCATGGTGCAATTTTTACGAACCTTAAAGAAGCCGGGGAGTATCAAGCCAATCATTCTAAAAGTGTTTACCATGTTTTTGATAAATTGCCCTTAAAGATACCCTCTATTGGTAAAGCAATGACAGATTCTGAAAAAACTGCCGGCATTCCTGTTGATTCTTTTGGTGAGATCATCGTTTATACGGATGGGTCTGCGCTTAACAATCCCGGGCCCGGAGGGTTTGGTGCCATCATCCAGATGAACAATGCAACGTATGAGTTTTCACAAGGATATGAGTACACGACAAATAACCGTATGGAAATGATGGCAGTGATAACCGCTTTGAAAAATTTAAAGGACAATACTGATGCTGCCATTATAATCCACTCTGATTCTCAGTATACAATTAATGGGATTACTAAAGGATGGGCCAAAGGGTGGCGTAAAAGAAACTGGAAAAAAGGGGATGGTAAACCTGCACTTAATCCTGACCTTTGGGGGATTATGCTGGATCTTGTTGAACAATTTCCTAAACTGGCCTTTAAATGGGTTAAGGGGCATGCTGGCAATGTTTTTAATGAGAGGGCTGATGTGCTTGCTAATTCGGCAGCCCAGGGTAACCAAGGTGCGGATATGATGGTTGATAGAGGCTATAAAAAATAAAAGATATAAATTATACGTTGAGGGTCATTCATAAGGTAAATTAAATTCATAATATGTAAAACATTTCATAATATTGTTACATAATTTTCATAAATGGCTTATGAATAGTGGGGTTTTAAAAGTGACAAAATATTTTTTTTGACAAATATATATTATATTTCAAATAGTTGCGAATATAATTTGTCGGTACTAATGGCGGGGAATAATTCTTGCAATGTTTATTTTATAACAAGTAAATTGTTATAAAATTAATCGATAAAGCCAAACCTGTTGTGAGGCAGGGACGGAAAGCGAATAGGTCTCATAAGAGATTGCTTAGCTGCCATTGAGTTTAAGGGAGAATTTAATATGAAAAAAATAACAGTTTTTTTATCTACAGTATTCTTTACATTGTTCTTATTAGGGAATGTTAACGCACTTACCATTACTGATACTACGATATTTACTGAAACCGGGACGATTTCCAGTGAAGACTATGTTAGTCATGGTGGTGGAAAAGTAAACAAAATAGGAGATGCTGGTTTTGCTAACGCTGGGTTTGATTGGGTGCAATGGGATCATCAATTTACTTTTAATCCTGCAGCGGCTGTTGTTAATTCTGCAAGTTTAACTTTGTCATTTTTAGATGATGCGGGAAAACATCGGGTCGGGAGAGGTAGAAATGCATATTGGGTAACTGATCCTGAAGATAGAGGCGATGAATATGGCGCAGGGTGGACTGAAGGTTGGGTGTGGGACTTTGGAGAAATAGAGACTGGCGATGTTACATATGAAATAGGAGTAGAATATGTTGTTGACGGCGCCCTTAGAGTTCAAGTCGGAGGTCATTGGATTACTGGAGATTTCTTTATTACTCAATCTGAGTTAACGGTTGATTATAACCCAGTACCAGAACCAACCACAATGATGCTCTTTGGTATCGGCCTTTTGGGTCTTGCCGGAGTTAGCAGAAGAAAAAAATAGATTTTAAATTTTAAATATTTAGTTTTGAAGGCAGGGTTTGTAAAAGGACCCTGCCTTTTTTTATTGTCCCACAATTTTCCAAGAGAATAAATTCAGTACAATTGACAGATACACCTATCCCTGTGAAGTTCAGAGATAGGTGTATCCACCCAGGCATAGTTGGGTTTTTGTGTTAAATATGGCCTTTGTGATGCGCATCACAGCCCGATCGTTTGAGGATTCGGATTGTATTGTGCTGCAAAAAAGTAACTGGGCCGTCAAAAGACGGCCCAGTATGAGGAGTAAAAAGATGATTCAATTGGACTCTCTGACAAATGGGGATTGTGAAGGAGTGTCCTGTTTGTATAGATAACAGACTAAGCTTACCAGAACATGACACCAGTATTACCAAATAGTTATGTTTGTATCTGACATCATTATTTGTCCTGAAAGAATACTATTGAAAAAAAGTAATAAGGGCTTATTGTTCGTTTAATATTTTAACCAAGAGACCTTTGTTTTATAAGGAGTCATTAAACTCATGCCCATCTTTGAATATAAATGCAAACAATGTGAGAAAGACTTTGAGAGACTTGTTTTTTCAGGAGAAGAAAAAGGTGTATCCTGCCCTGAGTGCAAAAGTAAGGATGTTACAAAGAAAATGAGTGCATCAAGCTTTATGGGCCCCAGTATCGGTACGTGTGCAACAAACTACCCCAAGGGCCCTTCCTGAGCAGGGTAATCTTATTCTTCAGTTGGAAGAATAAATTATTAACTCAGTTTCAATCTTTGTATTGTACATAACAAACGGTTAAATTAAAAGACAAGGGAATTGAAGTTCATTTCAAAGATGAAAAACAGATAGCATCGAACCGAGATTGTGTTCTCTGAACTTGACACAGATATGGAAGGATAAGCTTTTTATGGAAGATTCAATTTTTATCAAAGTTTTAGAGCATGGTGAAGAAGTTGGGCTTGAAGGTACAAATATGTCTTTTCTTAAAAATTATATTGAAAAGAGGTTGTTGATTGATTTTACTCAAACGGATCAAAAACATAAAAAGATACCTTTAGAACATTTGCTTGGTGAGTGCTTTGAGAAGTTTCAAGGTGGTAAAAATGGAAAAAACTATATCCTTAAAACCGAATATTATTTTCGGTTAGTGGAATATCGTGAACTTCAGGAAGCCCGAGCAGCAGCAAAATCAGCAAATAGGAATGCATTTATTGCTATTGGGATTTCCATTTTTACCCTTGTTGTTAGTGCGGTTTTAACTTTCACCCAATTAAATATTCCCACTACAATAAACAAGTCTGATTTACAGACTTTGATTAATTCTAATGCCGTTCAAAGAGATGTTAAACTTGATAACTTGCAGATGGCACAAATCCTCTCTGTCATAGAATCCAGGCAATCTAAGCTGAAACCCCAGAAACCAAAAGCCATTTTCCCAAGCAATGAAGTTCAGCATCATGATCTTATTAATAAATACTTTGAGGAAGAATAGAAATGGCTATCAAATATTGATTTTACCTGATGAGGCGGATGATGAAAAATGATCTGAAAGAATATCTAAACGAAAAGATTGTGGTGGATACAAACTCGTCCTGGATTTACATCGGTGTCTTGGAAAAGGTAACCAATAACTGTATTGTATTATTAAATGTGGATGCCCACGACAATATTGATACATCAACCTCAAAGGAACTCTATGTGTTTGAAAGCAAAACCACTGGCATAAAGTCCAATCGCAAATGCGTTCATGTAAATTTGGATCATATTGTAAGCTTCACCTTGCTTGATGATGTTAAAGAGTTTTGATTTCAGCATGTCTGAGATGGGGAGCGCAAAAGCAACTATAAATATATAAAGGAGTGAACCAATGGCACACAATTGTAAAAACTGCGGTTTTAGATCCAAGTATGACCAGAAGCCGAAATCTATCTTGGGCCGAATATGGAGATGGCATGCAGGATGGTGTCCCGGTTGGAACCGATATATGAAATCTCTTCCAGATTCTGAACGAATTGAAATAGCTGATAAATACAGGATGGAAAAGTTTAAATAAGCATCTTATGGAAAAATTTATTAACAGTTTAAAAACACAAAAAACAAATGCCGTATTTAATCCCTGGTTTGATCACGATCATGGGAATGATATTGACAACAAAGCCCCACAGCAAAGGCTTAAAAATCTGAAACTATACCTGGATGAACGAATTAATGCTGAGTATCTGTTAGTTGCGGAAGCCCTGGGTTATCAAGGTGGGCATTTCACCGGTATACCCATGACCTCAGAACGAATAATTCTTGGGGATAAATCCGTTGTTGGGATTTTGCCAAACCATGTTTGTGACTCGACGTTACTCAGAACAAGCAATAAAAAAATTCATAAAGATGGTTTTAATGAGCCAACCGCTACTATTGTATGGGGAAAATTGATTGCAGAAAAGTTAAATACTAAGAACTTTGTTTTCTGGAATGCTTTTCCCTGGCACCCATATAAGAGTTCTGGTGATCTTTTGACTAATAGGACTCCCAATAATTCTGAAATGAAGGACGGTGAAGTTGTCCTTAAGGCTCTTCTAAAATCATTTAACTTTAAGAAGATTATTGCATTAGGGAATAAAGCTCACAACACACTTGGAAGGCTTGGTATTGATGCTGTGAAGGTCAGGCACCCAGCGATGGGTGGTGCTGAACTGTTTAGAAAGCAGTTCGTTCAAGTATTGTAAGCACAAAAGGGGGCCAAAGGCATAGGTGTGTGGGTCTCTTCAACGAAGAACATCTAAGATTTACAAATAACAGCGTTCACGCATATCTGCTCAAATATTTTTTAAAACTAAGGGTTTACACCGATTGCAATAGGATAAGATTACTGTTACTGTAGCTTTCAATGGAACCGACAGAGCGGAGCTATGCTTTTTTACAAAATGATATATTTTTACATTTATTTATCAGCCAAATATGATATATTTTCACACACATAATTTAATTATTTCCTTTAATTTAAACAATATAGTGTGATAATAAAATCACACTTTATATCACTTTTGATATTTTTGCCGCAACATCTTATGTTTCAAAAATGATATATAATAGTAGTTATGAGTCAATCAGGAAAAATATATGGAAACTTTAATATTAGTCATTTTAGGAATAGTCGCATTAGTAGTCACAATTTTCCTTATTAAATACCTTTTCATTGGTACTTTATTTCTATTCGGTTGGTCATCAGAGCAAGGTTTTATAGGGGTTGCAGTGTACTTCGCATGCTGGATAATGTTGTTTCCTTTCATGTTAGCGGCATGTATCATTTCTGGAGCAGCAATTTCATGGTCTCAATAAATTTCACAGATAGTAAGGCTTATCAAAACCATGTTAAAATATTGCTCAAACCGATATAGAGGTTGGCTCAAATTAGCCTCATAACACCTCGTTGCAGCGGACCGCTGGGGGCGGCTTTTCAGGAATTTGTGGCAACTTTAAAACAGTGTTGTTCTCAATTAAGTTTAGTGGAACCCAGTTCCCTCCCTTCGGTCGGCGGCCCCTGAACTCCAACGTTATACATTAGCAGCAAATCCAACAGGAATTATCTATGACAATTTGGATCAAAGAACTACTCAAGAATTTAGACGAAAAAGTTGATACCCCAACCATAAAATCAATATTGGGAGCTTGCGGTGAAAAATGCCCGTTTACACATCTTCCAGATGACAAGCTTGTAAAAATCAAAAACGAGTCGAAAGATGAAAATGAATTCTTGGAAAAACTTAGCGATCTATGGCGCCTAAAAAAAGAATGCGGCAAATATTATGTTGTTTTTGATAAGTGCTATTGTCCGTTGGTAAACGAAGATTTGGAAGGCACTTCCAAGTCTTTATGCTTTTGCACCCTTGGCAATATTAAACGCAAATTCAAAATTGGCCTTGAAAGAGATGTGGTGGTTGAAATGCAAAAAACAATTCTTGCGGGCGATAATGAGTGCCGTTTTTACATAGACCTAAGAAATGTATAACCCATATGAGCCGCCC
>JAWSVH010000137.1:0-11351 GCA_033852015.1 Desulfobacula sp. | reverse complement strand
TCGGATCAGCGACACCCTCTGTACAGTCTTACCAGAATGTAATTCAAGGTCGGTTTGAAGAATTGAAATTAACCAAGCGCGTTAATCGGCATCAGTTGCCAGAAATCACGCTTGTAGACTTAAAAGAGTATAAGGATGCAAGGGGGTTTGATAGGATTATTACACCTGTTCTTGTAAAAGAAATCCGCAAATGTCTGGATGCAGGGAATCAGGCGTTGATATTTTTAAATCGCCGGGG
The DNA here is from genome assembly GCA_033852015.1 of Desulfobacula sp. GTDB lineage: Bacteria > Desulfobacterota > Desulfobacteria > Desulfobacterales > Desulfobacteraceae > Desulfobacula. Next base: position 11,113 of record JAWSVH010000137.1, on the reverse strand, counting down.
GTATGCAACTTTTCCTGTGTGCAGGGACTGTGGAGAATCTTTGTCTTGCAAATATTGTGATATTACCATGACCTTCCATAAAGGATACAACGAATACCGATGTCACCTTTGCGGATATACCCGGCCAGTTAAGGTTAAATGTCCATCCTGTAAATCTTCAAAAATCAGACCGCTTGGGTTTGGTACTGAACGTGTGGAATCCATGATGAAGGAGTTGTTCCCAGATGCCAGGCTTGCCCGGATGGATCAGGATACCACTTCGGCCAAGGGGTCGACGGTGAGAATTCTTAAAAGCATCAGAAATCGAAATGTAGATATTGTTGTAGGGACTCAGATGCTGGCTAAGGGGCATGATTTTCCTTTCATTACTCTGGTGGGGGTCGTGTGTGCTGATTTATCCTTAAGTTTGCCTGATTTCAGGGCAGGAGAGAGAACCTTTCAATTGCTTGCCCAGGTGGCCGGGCGTGCCGGGAGAGGGGACGTCTTAGGTAAGGTGGTTATGCAAACCTATAATCCTGAACATTTTATTATTGAAGCGGCTAAAAAACAGGACTTTATGGAGTTTTTTCAAGGGGAAACTCCGTTTAGGAAAGCATTGATGTATCCGCCTTTTTCACGGATGATTCAATTGAAAATTTCTGGGGATCATCTTGGAAAGGTAAAGGCGTTTGCTATGGCTGTGGCAGATGTGTTGAACTCGCTATTGGGAAAGGAACAAAACCAAAAATATCCGGCCCAGATTTTAGGGCCGATTGAGTCTGCTATCGGAAGAATATCTTCCCGTTTTAGATGGCAGATATTATTAAAAAGTCCGTCTTCTGCGCTTTTGAACCGTCTGGTTACCACCATGATGGCCCACCCTGAAGCGGCACCAAAATCAGGTATCCGTTTGATTGTGGATGTTGACCCCTATTTTTTAATGTAGTACCCACCTAAATATATAATTTATTAAAAAACAAATAAGGTCCTAAGTTATCGTAATGCTCTTCAGAGAGAAATTCAGCGCTCAAATATTTGCCTTTTTTAGCTTTGACGACGACTTCTTTTTTAACAATAGACTGTTTGGCATCGTCTAGAACAAATTCCAGAAAGAGTTTGAGCCCGGGAATCATATTTTGCTCAATATTTGTTTTAAGCATGATTCCTTTGCTGTTGAGTTTTTTGATAATCATTTTCCCACTGCACCTTATCTGTCCTTTTGAAATAAAAGTGCCCAGCAGTTGAGTCTTTTGTATCGATTCTGCTATCTTTTCAAGTGTGACCATATAGGTGTGTCCGCATCGGCATTTGCATCTTACTTTTGTGACTCTTTTTATTATGTTGTGTCCTGAAAGTTGCATTGTTTTTCCCCGGTTGCATTCGGGACAGGCAAATCGGGCAGTATCAAGGCTGTCGATCAAAATTTTTTGTTCCATTTTCTTCCCCTCTCTTTTTAATGACAGATAAAATATAGGAATGCCATTGAATAGTCATTAATACATTTTTTGTGCCAAACTATAGAATTATATATTGAATTTACTGAATTTATTGGTTATATTGCTTTTGGATCTTTCCTCTTGTTTAAAAATATCAGACGGTGTATCTTTATTTAACATGCGGCACTTTTATTTAACTAAAACCGTTATATTTAATCAAACAGCAAGGGCGTTTCTATGAGTCAATCAAATCTTGAGCTTTTCAAAGAGCTTAATCCAGATGCGTTGCAGAAAAAATTTCTTACATCCCTCTTGAAAATTCAAAATGTTCAAAGAGGGTCTATATGGATTAAAAAAGATGGGACCTATGAGTGTATTGAAGCGGCTGGCGCAGAGGCTGAGCAAATTAAAGGGGTTTCTTTGGATGTTGAGCACCCCAGCATTGTAGGGTGGGTCATTGAAAATAAAAAGATGACGGTATCAGAGACCCAGAGTGATCGTCGTCATTATAAAGAAGTTGAAGATGAGTTTGATATAAAGAGCAGTTTGATATTATGTTTCCCGCTTTTTTTCAGAGATAAAAAGGTATACGGTGCGGTTCAGATCATAGATACCACCCCTGAAAAAAGTCGATTGAATTTGGATAAAGCATATTTGGAACATTTCCAAAATCTGGTGGATATTTGTTCCATTGCTTTGAGCAATGCCATCTTGTATGCCAATGAAAGAAAAAAAACCCAGACCCTGAAATCGGCGTTGAAAGAGAGTAAAAACAAGGATGTTATCATTGGTCAAAGTCCCAGTTTTCAAAGATGCCTTGATCTTGTTAAAAGTTATGCGGAAACAGAGTTTCATGTTTTGATTACAGGTGATAGTGGGACAGGTAAAGAATTAATTGCAGAAAGAATTCATAAAGCAAGTGTGAGAAAAGATAACGCCTTTTTGGTTCAAAATTGTAGTGCCATACCCGAAACGTTACTGGCAAGTGAATTATTTGGATATAAAAAAGGGGCCTTTACCGGGGCAAATAAAGATAAGATGGGACTGTTTGAGGCTGCTAACGGGGGGACGGTTTTTCTTGATGAGATCGGGGATATGCCCATGAGTATTCAGGCAAGCCTGTTGCGTGTTTTGCAAAAAAATGAAATTAAGCCGCTGGGGCAAACCAATTCTATAACCGTTGATGTTCGAATTGTTGCAGCCACCAATAAAGATATCAAACAAATGATCGCAGAAAATTCTTTTAGACAGGATTTATTCTATCGTTTGTCTGTTTTGCCGGTCCATTTACCACCACTAAGGGACAGGCGAGAAGATATCCCCCTTTTGATAAAGCATTTTCTTGAAACAGAATCGTTAAAGGCGGGCACGCTTGAGAAAAAAGTTTCCACCGAAGCCATGCATTCACTGTCTTCATATTCCTGGCCGGGTAATATAAGGGAACTTGAAAATTTGATTCGATACCTTATGGTGACAGCAGATGATGAATATATTGAACTTTTGAATATTCCGCTTCATGTCAGGAACCAGGGGGCAAATATTGATCCATATGGAGATCCAGGTTCGGCAGCTCAGAAAGGAGTCGATGACTTTATTGTGAATTTATGTTCTATGAGTTGGCCCCAGCTGGAAAAAGAGTATACAATATCACTTTTAAAAAAGAACAATTGGAATATTACCTGGGCTGCCAAACTGGCCGGAATTAATCGTTCAACGTTTGCATCCAGAATGAGAAAGCTTGGTATTAAACGGGATCGTCAGGATTTTGAATAAGGTAAAATTAGATCTATAATAATGGATTAACAATAAGTCAGTTCCTATCCTTATGTTGGTGCGGATTTTTCAGACAATGCCTTTTCTTTACAGCTTCGTCCATGTATATCTTTTACCCTTGCGTTTAGTGTGAATATAGATTGTTTATTTATCACATGTTTGATGTGGGAGAAAAACACGAATTAATTGCTTTTTAAGAATTAAATCTATAAAATCAGGTGGTTTTTTATGGAAATAATCGGTTTTCTACAAAAAAATTCCATGATTGGGTAAACAGGATTGACAAGAAAATGATAAAATATAAACCGGGAATACGGGATAAATTAATTGGAATTTTTGTTCTGATAAAAGTGATTCCTTTGATTGTACTGGCATGGTTTGCGTGGAATGAAATTTCTACATTGGTGGTCAGTCTTGAGTCTCATGTCAATGAGATGGCCAAGACCAGTGTGAAGACTACCAGTCAGGTTGTGGGTCTTGCAACATATAGCTCTATCCGTGCTTTGGATGTTCGATCTCGTGAGGCCATCGAGAGTTTGACTATCACGACAGCGCAACAGGTGGCCGATTTTTTAAAAGATCGGGATATGGATATCTTAACAGCCACCTTACTGGCCCCGGACCGACAGGTATATGCTGATTTTTTAAAGGCAAAAACGCGTGAGGTGGTTTACCATGAACCCTGGAGATTTATTGCAGATAAGAATGACTGGGGACCTGTCTCGCAGAAGAAAAAAACACCCGCTTCTGTCCAGGCCAGAAACAGTGAAAATGAATTGGATTTTCATTACCGCTCTCCCAAGGTGCCAGGTGTTGTAAAAAATCTTCCCCTCTATCTTGAAATGACCTTTGTGGACCTTTCAGGGAAAGAACAGATAAAAGTCACTACATCTGATTTGATGTCTCCTCAGCTGAAGGATATTTCTCAAAAAGAACAGACATTTTGCCGGGCAGAAACCTATTTTGAACAGCTTAAAAATCTTTCTCCTGGACAGATTTATGTTTCCGATGTGATCGGGGCATATGTCCCGGCCCATATGGTCGGCAAGTATACGCCTGAACGGGCAGCCAAGATGAGTCGATCATTCTTGCCGGAGGAGTCTGGGTATGCGGGTAAAGAAAATCCAGTGGGCCGAAGATTTCAGGGGATTATCCGCTGGGCTGTTCCAGTGGTAAGAAACGATAAAATAAAGGGATATGTTACCCTTGCCATCGATCACACCCATGTGATGGAATTTACCGATCATATTGTTCCCACTGAAGAACGTTTTTCATCACTATCTGATGCAGCATCGGGTAATTATGCATTTATGTGGGATCACCAGGGCCGTAATATTTCACACCCCAGAGATTACTTTATTGTGGGGTATGATCCTAAGACGGGATTGCCTGCAATCCCGTGGCTGGAAGAAGCCTATTATGAAAAGTATCGACTTAGTGAACTGGGTATAGATCAATTTTTATCTACTATGCCCACCTTTGAAAATCAGACCCGCTCCAAAAAATCATCTAAAGAATTGACCCAGAAAGGATTTGTGGCACTGGATTGTCGATATCTTAATTTTGCTCCGCAGTGTGATGGATGGTATAATTTAACTCAGTTTGGTGGCTCTGGTTCATTTGTTATTCAATGGAGCGGTCTTAAAAAACTGACAACAGCAGCAACCATCCCCTATTATACCGGGCAATACGGACAAAGTTCGAGGGGATTTGGTTTTGTCACCATTGGGGCGAATGTGGATGAATTTCATAAGCCGGCAATGGTAACAGCTAAAAAAATCAGTGAAACTGAAAAAACATTTATAAAGACCCTTCAAAAGCAGACCGAAGAGAATAAATTGTTGATTACCTCCTCTATGAACAAATCGGCCATACACTTGGTATTTTACACGATTATTATGGTGATTTGTGTCATTGCCATTGCGGTGTTTATGGCATCGACTTTGACCGGCAAGATTATTGCCATGATAAAAGGACTTTCCCGTTTTCAGAATGGGGAGATGGATTATCGACTGACTATTGGATCTTCAGATGAAATAGGCGTGCTGAGTCAGGCTTTTAATACCATGGCAGACAGTGTCCAAAATGCTATTTTAAACCTTGAACAGTCAAATTTAAACGTTGAAGATTCCAATGTCTCTTTAAAAACAATGCTTTCAGAGATTATTAATTCCATGCCGTCTATGATCATTGGGGTGGATACACAGGGGAAAATTACGCTGTGGAATCATGAAGCCTCAAAGGTGACCCAGAAAAAATTTGAGCTGGTTGAAGGAAAAGATCTGTTCGAAATTTTCCCTTTGCTGGTTCGGGTAAAATCTTTGATTTTTAATACCATTGGAAAAAATATGATACAAAAGGGAGAACACCTGCAAACATTCGTTGATGAAGAACGTCTGTTTTATGATGTTACGGTCTATCCTTTGACCAGTAAACAAACGTCTACCCAAAAAAATAATGGTGCGGTCTTGAGAATCGACAATGTGACCCATCGGGTTTATATGGAAGAGATGATGATTCAGACTGAAAAAATGCAGTCCATCGGGGGGCTTGCAGCGGGCATGGCCCATGAGATTAATAGCCCTTTGGCTGGGATTATCCAGAGTGCCCAGGTGATTCAGAAACGGACAGGTACGGATTTAGATCAAAATATGCAGGTGGCTCAGGAGATTGGGCTGGACCTTAATTTGCTGGGACAATATTTTGAGAAACGTAAAATTAATTCCATGGTCAGTGCCATCATAGATGCGGGTCGGCGTGCGGCAGACATTGTGGCCAATATGTTAACATTCAGCAGGAAAAGTGAGAGCGTTTTTACGCCGCAGAAAATTGAAAAAATTTTAGATCAGACGGTTGATATTCTTCAGAAGGATTATGATCTGAAAAAAGATCTGGATTTTAAAAAGATTAAAATCATCCGAAATTATGATCCAGAACTCAAAACAGTACTCTGTGATTTCGGTAAGATTCAGCAGGTGTTTTTTAATATATTAAAAAATGGCGCCCATGCGATGACAGGTCCATTCCACGTCGATGGCCCCCTATTTGAATTAACAGTTACACAAGATGGAACATATACAGATATTTCCATTTCTGATAATGGATTCGGGATGTCAGAAGAGGTTAAAACAAGAATATTTGAACCATTTTTTACCACCAAGGCTGTGGGAGTCGGAACCGGACTTGGACTTTACGTATCATACTTTATAATTGTGGAAAATCATAAAGGAACAATCACGGTGGATTCTTTGCCCGATCATGGGACAAAATTTGTGATTCGATTGCCATTGAACCCATCAGATAAAAAACGCAATGGCACCCCGGCTGTCAAACCGAATGAAATGCCTTACAGATAACCCACTTGCTAAAGATACCATCAATAGTCTGGAAAGCATTTATTGAGAATATTACAATGATCTTTCTTGTAGCGTCATCGATTTGTTGTCTTTATCCAGGTTTTCAAGTTCCTGGAACAGGGTAATGATAAACCGGCTGCCTTTGCCGGGTTTGGAGTCTACAAAGAGTTTTCCTCCGTGTTCCTGGATAATCCCGTAAACCACAGATAGTCCAAGGCCCACGCCTTTGCCTTTCTTTTTTGTGGTAAAAAAAGGTTCAAATATCTTGGAAATCTGATCCTGTGGGATACCAGACCCGGTGTCGGAAATCTCTATTTCGACAGCTCTTTTCTCGGGCCGGCTGACAGTTTTAATGGTCAATCGTTTGCGAGATGCTTTTGTCATGCTTTCTGTGGCATTGGAAAGCAAATTCATGATCACCTGTTTGAACTGGTCTTCAGAACCACTAATCAGGGGCAGGTTGTGCTCAAGCTCTTCGATTACTCGGATGTTGTTTATCTTTAGTAAATTTGAATTCAGTATTAATGTTTGTTCAATTAACTCATTTACATCGAATTTGACAACTTCGATTTTGGACTGTCGGGCAAAGACAAGAAGATTGGTTACGATTCTTCCAATTCTGCGGGTTTCTGTTTCCATTAGTCCCAAATATTGTTGGAACATATCAAGTTCATCCTGCTTGATTTTATCTTCTTGTAAAATCCGCTGGGATAGCATGACCAGATTTAAAATTCCGGCAACAGGATTGTTGATTTCGTGGACCACAGAGGATGATAATTTGCCAAGAGATGCCATTTTATCTTGATGAAGTAAGCGCTCATGAGATTCTTTGAGTTGTTGAGTCCTTTCTTCAACCATCTTAATTAAAAAGTCCTGGTTTTGCTTTTCATCTGTTTTTCGTTTGGTGATATCCCGGCTGATTTCTATAAATTTAGAGATTTTACCTTTTGATTCCCAAATTGGGAAAATTGAAATTTCTATATATCGGGGTTCTCCGTTCTTTTTTAACCGTATCAATTCGGTTTGGCAATGGTGTTTTTCTTTAATGACTCTTTCTAATGGGCATTTTTCTTCGCAATTATTGTCATTATTTGATAGGGGTTTAAATATATTAAAACATTTTTTACCAATAATATCTTCTCTTTTAAATTCCATATGTTTTAAAAATGCGTCATTGGCTTCTAAAATTTCTCGATCAGGAGAAATGATTAAAATATGATCCCGGATACCATTTAAAATTGTGTCCATTTCATGCTGGGGAAGCTTTTCCATATGATCCTTTTTGAGCAGATTAAAGATTTTGGAAAATTTATATCAAAACCTATCATAGGATTTGTATCTTCCGCAAGAAATTCCTCGGGTAAAGAATTGTAAGGTGATCAGTGTGGGAAATTTAGAATTGTGTGTTGTAAAATCCCACAGCCCTTTAAGGGGCTTTACAACGGTTTCTTCAGCCAAATCATGCAAAAGACAAAAATGAACTGTAGTAAAATTCAACATATTCCAACATGATGCTCATGGTCGATAAAACAGAACAAAAAGCTTGTATGTGCCGTTGAATAAGGAAGATACAAGTTTAGTTCTTGTTCAAATTCGTTATGGCATCGTTTTTGCTCTTATTAAATGTCAAAAGCAAGCATATTTATTAACATTTAATTCATGGACAAAAGGAGATCATCAAGATGACACAGACTTTAAAAACTAAAACATTATGGCAATCTGGCAGCAAAAACGAAAATCGTCCCTGTATCTGGATGCAAGCGGGTGTAGCGAAAAAAAAGAGCTGTAATAATTATTATGACTGTACGTCATGTAAATATGATGATGCCATGGGGGTAAAAGCAGCTGCAGGAAAACACCTTTCCTGGCAGGAAGCGCTTCGACGAAAAGATAGCACCGATAGAACGTGTCGTCATGCACTCACCGGTAGAACAGAACACCGGACCTGTCCGATGAATTATAATTGTTTTAAATGTGATTTCGATCAGATGCTTGAAGATACGCTCACGCCTGGCACTGGGCACAGCGCTTTGGAAATGAAGCATGTTAAAGGATTCAAAATACCCACTGGTTTTTATTTTCACTCCGGTCATACTTGGGCCAGTCTGGATAGTGGCGGCTTTATCCGGGTGGGCATGGACGACTTTGCCTTTAAGGTTTTAGGAGGACCGGATGGTTTTGATCTTCCGCTGTTGGGACAAGAATTAAATTGTAATAAAGCAGGGTGGGGTATCAAACGCGATCAGAATGTTTCAGATGTGCTTGCTCCAGTCAATGGCGTGATCACAAAAGTTAATTATAATATTAATAAATCTCCGGATCTTCCCGGGCAAATGCCCTATGAGGACGGCTGGCTGTTTACTGTTCATAATCGGGACCTTAAAGGAGCGGTAAAAGAGTTGATGAACGATGAATCAGGTGAAGAATGGTTGGATTCAGAAGTGGGCACGTTAGAGAAAATGATTGAAAAAATTACCGGACCTTTGAGCACAGACGGTGGATATCTGACTTCAGATATTTATGGTAATCTTCCTACATTGGGTTGGAACAATCTGACCCAGACCTTTCTTAGAATATAATATTTTATGATAATGCAAGGAAAGGATTGATATGGATACTCTACTTAATCAAAAAAACCTGCCTGTCTGCTTTTGGCAGCAGGCCGGGGTGGTGAGAAATAAATCGTGTTTTAAAGATTTTTTGTGCAGTGCCTGCCAGTTTGACAGGGCCATGACACGGGTATGCAGGGATAATGAGGTTAGAAATGAAGAAGGTCTCTTCTCTGAGAAAAAATCGGGTCACTTTATTTTCTGGAAAGAACGATTAAAAAAAATGCCCCTTACCCAGCGACTCTGTATTCACCACATGAAAGGTCATATTAAATATAAAAACTGCCCTAAAGCGTATCATTGTATTGACTGTGAATTTGATCAATATTTTTATGATCAATTTAAGGTTAACACCATTATAAAACCCATTGAATATGATGATATACAAGGGATTTCCCTGCCAAGTGGATTTTATCTTCATCCAGGGCATGTCTGGATTAAGATTGAAGGCAATGGAATGGTTCGAATAGGGATAGATGATTTTGCCAGTCGATTGCTTGGCGAATTTGACCAGGTTCAGGTTCCAGTAATGGGTAAAAGACTGACCCAGGGGGAAGTTGGATTTACATTATCGCGGGATGGCAACAAAGTCTCTTTTGTTTCACCGGTGAACGGGATCATTACTCAAGTGAATCCTGAAATAAAAAAAGCACCGGGTCTTATTCATCAGGGCCCATATACGGATGGATGGGTATTTATGGCCTATTGCCCGGAGTTAAAATCAGATTTGAAACTATTGATGTTTATGGATTCTTCTAAAACATTTATATCGGATAATGTTGAGCGGTTATATGGTTTTATAGAGGAAAGAACACAGTTAAAGGCGGCTGATGGCGGCGATCTGGTCGCTGATATTTTTGGCAGCTTGCCCGGTGTATCATGGGAAACACTGGTGGAAGAATTTATCGTTCCAGACGTTTGATACTATCAGATAGCAGAATGTTGCAATACCGGCAAAAGAGATCCGATTTTTGATCAACATCTTCAATTTTTCGGCAATAGTGCATCATGCATAACGGATCATCACAATGACGAAGATCAAAGGTATGGCCAAGTTCATGAACAGCCTCTTTGATTAATCTGCTGTGGCCTTGTTTTAAAGAACCGGAATCAGGATACGTCAATAATCGGGAAATCGAAATAATGCTGGTTTGCCCACCCAATTGAGCTTCACCATAAACATGAGTTAATATTGGGATAAACAGATCTTCTTTAGTTATGGCCAATAATTTTACACACTCTTCAGGGGTCTTTTGAGCCAATTTCTCTAAGATTTGGGTGGAATAGTATTGGTTTCTTTTTTCATCATAGGCAAACGAAATATCTTCAAGTAATGAGACAACTTTAGTTTTAAATCCAAAGATTTCCCTAATACTTCTGGATACAGTCATACAGATCCAGCGTGGCATTTTGCCCACCGGTGAAATAATGATGGTATCAGGTGGTCTCATCTGTTATTTGCCCTGACCTTTAAAAAATAATTATTCTGGTTTAAGATCATAGCGTTTGATCTTATTGTACAGAGTAGATCTGTCTATTCCCAGAATGGCAGAGCTCTTGGAAATATTCCAGCTGGTCTGGGTCAGGATTTTTTGAATATGTTCTTTCTCCACATCATTAAGAGAAAAAAACCGATTTTTTAATTCTTTTTCTAAAGATGATCCGATGGGAAGGTCCCCGGCAGTAATCGTTCGGGTTTTACATACCACGACAGCCCGTTCAATAGCGTTGGATAATTCCCGCACATTGCCCGGCCATTCATGCAGCATTAATTCATCCAAGGCATCTCGGCTGATCCGTTCTACACCTTTGTTCACTTCTTGTGTGAACTGGTGAAGGAAATGTTCGGCCAGCATGGGGATATCCTCTTTTCGATCCCTTAACGGGGGCATGGTAAAAGAAATTACATTCAGGCGATAATATAAATCTTCCCGGAAAGTTTTTTCTTTTATGGCTTTTT
>JAWSVH010000136.1:0-19020 GCA_033852015.1 Desulfobacula sp. | reverse complement strand
CGATGACGGGTATCTGAAAAGCTTGAGAATTGTTCGCCGGCGTCACGAAATCATTGGAGTGAATATTTATGATAAGGGTGTTTTTAAATTGCCTTCAAAGGGTATGATTACATTGTCGGATTTTGAAACAGGGAGGGAAATGGTTTTTGATGGGTTCAACAAAAAGGTCCACGACCAATTCTCATCTTCAAAGTACGAAGATCACAAAAGAACGCAACAAATTTTTTCTAAAGCTAAAAGCGATGTTATAGAACTGGATACTGCTGCCTCGGTATCTGATACATTGCTCAAATATTTCAAATATAGGGAAAGGCGTCACAGATAAATGCAGGATATTCATGACATACGCCCTCCGGTCCAGGTGGGTATTGATCCTTTCTTGATAAAAATGGTTTTGTTGGGATTGGCTGTGGGTTTAATCTTAACCCTGTTTATTTTTGTGATCAAAAAATGGTTGAATAAAACCAGAAAAAATCAAGATATAAAATTCTTACCAAAACCTCTGTCTCCCTATGATACGGCATTAAGAGATCTGGCAGCTCTTTCACACAGCGCCGCCATCAGCTCACGGTTGTTTTATTTTGATTTGACCTTGGTGCTCAGAAAGTATGTGGGAGGCTCGTATAAAACACATGCAATAGAAATGACATCTCAGCAATTTTTATCGAGTATTCGTAGACTGGGCCTTGATGAGAATATAAAAACTGGGATGGTTGAATTTTATAAGTTATGTGACCCCTACAAATATGCTGGAGTTGTTCCTGACACTTCAAAAATCAAGTCGGATCTGGCATTGGTCAAGGATCTGATCACCCAGGTAGAAAATCAACTCAAGGCAGATGAAAATGCGAAAAAAGGAGAAGAGTGATGTTCCGGTTTGCTTCTCCTTTATTTTTATTGCTTTTCCTTATACTGGCGATGATTGTTTTCTTCAAAATGAGAAAGAAAAACTCTCGTCATATTAAAGTATCTTCTTTAAAGGGACTTGAAACCACTGCTCAACCATTTATGGTGAAACTCTCAAAATTTGTTCCAGTGCTTAAAATTATGGGTATTATCTGTTTGATTATAGCGCTTGCCAGACCCCAATGGGGAGATAAAAAGATCAATGTAACCACAGAAGGTGTGAATATTATTTTAGCTTTGGATCTGTCTGAATCCATGCGGGCACTCGATCTTAAAATTGATGATAAGATTGTTACTCGCCTAACGGCAGTGAAATCTGTTGTTCGGGATTTTATCATGCAAAGGGAAGGGGATAGAATCGGCATGGTGGTATTTGGTTCCAATGCGTATACCCAGTTGCCGTTGACCCGTGATTATAATACCATTTCATTTATTTTAGATAAATTGAAAATCGGTGCTGCAGGTCCTAGAACAGCCATTGGTGATGCGATTGGGATTTCTTTAAAACGGCTTGAAGATATTAAGAGCAAGTCCAATATTATTATTTTGTTAACGGATGGTGAAAGCAATTCCGGAGAATTATCCTGGCAGGATGCCGTAAAGATTGCCGCCAACCGGGAAGTTAAAATTTATACGATTGCAGTGGGTACCAAGGGGAAAGCCCCGTTTTTGGTGGATGGATTGTTTGGTCAACGCTATGTGTATCAAAATGTGGATGTGGATTTGGAGGCGTTAAAAACGATTGCAGATCAGACTTCAGCCAGTTTTTTCCAAGCCAAGGATACAAAATCTCTTGGACAGATTTATGATATGATCAACAATCTTGAGAAGACCAAAGTGGATGTTAAAAAATGGGTGGAATATAAAGAGTGGTATCCGGGGATCCTCGCCGCCGGGCTGGCGTTTATTTTATTGTATCTTATTTTAAACAACACACGGTTTTTAAGGGTGCCATAAATGAAATTTGCCGATCTGTATATGTTGAATGTATTGTGGGGCCTGATCTTTGTCTTTGCGATTATGGCCTATGGGATTTCAAAACGCAAAAAAATTCTGACCGCTTTTGCTGATGTGGAGATGTTTGCTGCTATTGTGCCGGGATTCAGCCCGAAACGAAGATGGATTAAATCAGGTTTGATGGTTCTTGCCCTTGCTTTTGCTATTGTCGCTATGGCTGGGCCACAACTGGGGTTCAAATGGGAGAAGACCACTCAAAAGGGTGTGGACATCATGATCGCTCTGGATTGCTCCAAAAGTATGTTGGCGCGTGATATCTCTCCCAACCGTCTGGAACGTGCAAAAAGAGAAATTGTAGATTTGCTGCGGATGATGCGATCTGATCGGGCGGGCCTGGTTGCTTTTTCCGGAAAAGCGTTCCTCCAATGTCCTTTAACCCTGGACCATGAAGCCTTTTATATATTTTTAAAAGCCTTAGAACCTGGATTTTTACCTGTGGGGGGAACCAACCTCGATGCTGCTATACAGACCAGTTTTGAGGGGTTCGAAAAAGAGTCAGACACCCAGAAAGCAATTATTATTATTACAGATGGGGAAACGACCACCGGATCCGCCCAGCAAACGGCTCAAAAAATGGCAGGCCTGGGAATTAAAATTTTTACCATTGGTGTGGGCGATCTTCAAGGTGCACCGATACCCGATGAGAGCGGTGGTTTTAAAAAGGATCGCTCAGGCAATATTGTTTTATCCCGGGTGGATCAAAAAGGTCTTGAAAAATTGGCACAAATTACCGGGGGGGCTTATGTCCGTTCCGTAGCCGGGGATATGGATCTGGATGTCATTTATACCGATAAAATCCTGGGTGGTATGGAGAAAAAAGAGTTAACATCGGGTAAGAAAAAAGTATGGGAGAATCGATATCAATGGTTTTTATTCCCTTGTCTTCTTTTGTTATTAATAGAATTAATGGTGCCATCAAAAAAACAAAAGACCACTTTTCTTGTTTTTGTCCTGGCAGGATGTTTTTTATTTCTTCCAACTGAGAGTGTGTTTGCAAAGAGTGTTTCATCCAGTGTTAAAGATGGTATTGAGGTCTATGATGCTCAAAAATATGAGCAGGCAAAAAAATATTTCATTGATGCCCAACTCAAAGATCCTGAAAAAGCTGCATTGTACTACAATATCGGGGCAGCAGCGTATAAGAATAAGGAATATGAGCAGGCCATAGAAAATTTTTTGCTGGCCGCAAAGACAACAGACAAAAAAATGCGAAATGATGCCATGTATAACCTTGCCAATGCCTATTACCGGGCAGGCCACCTGGATGAGGCGATTAAAGGATATGAAGATATTTTAAAAGATGATCCCGAAGATGTTCCGGCCAAAGAGAATCTGGCGTTTGTAAAACAAAAACAGGAAGACCAGAAAAAAGAGCAAGAAAAAGATCAAGATTCAAAGGATAAGGATCAAAAAGACCAGAGTTCAAAGGATAAGGGCTCAAAAAGTAAAGATCAAGACAAAAATCAGAAAGATTCTGATAAGAATAAAGACCAGTCAAATCAAAACAAGCAGGAGCAAAACAAAAAGGGTTCAGAAAAAAAGAACGAGCCGCAAAAAGATCAGCAAAAACCTGTCAATACAGATGAACAAAAAGACCCAGGTGAACCAAAAGAATCAGAGGAACAAAATCAGGCTTCAAAAAAAGAGATGACTCAAAAAGATAAAAGTAATCAGCAGGCAAAACAGCAGATGGAAAAAAAGCTTAACCGGCTTGAGGATAAACCAGGTAAAGCAATGATGCCTGCAAGAGGGGAACAAAATGTTGAAAAAGACTGGTAGGGACATGATCCTGAAAAAAACTTTTTTTATGACATTGGTGCTGCTTTTTACTTTGCCTGTAATCGGAAGTTGCTTTGAGGTAATATCTTATGTGGATAAAAACAAAATTTCCCGGGAAGATTCTGTTTTGTTGACGGTGGTAGTGGAGGGGGGAAATGCTCAGCTCGATTTATCGATGATAAAAGATTTTAAGGTGATTTCCAGAGGCAAAAGTTCTAGCATGAATTATATTAATGGAAGCCTTGAAAGAAAGGCAACCTACCAATATGTTCTGCTCCCCCAGGCAAAGGGAAACCTTTTGATCCCTCCTATTCAAGGCTCTTTGGATGGTGAACATAAATTTTCAAAGCAGATTGTAATCCAGGTCGTGGAGCAGGTGGTTAAATCAGGTGGCCAACAGGCATTGTTTGCAACATCCCAAATAACAAAAAAAAAGCTTTTTATGGGAGAACAGGCCGTATACACCTTGAAATTTTTCACCTCAAGACGGTTGAGTGGGCTGGGATTTGAAACGCCTCCTACATTTAATGGGTTTTCATCAAAATCCTTTGGAAAAGAGAAAAGTTATGGGCAAAATATCAATGGTGTTCAATATCAGGTGACACAAGTTGATTTTATTTTGATTTCCCAGTCGCTGGGAAATTTTAAGATTGATCCTGCTGTGCTGATTGCAAATGTGGTGGTTAAATCGAGGCGGGATCCACGCTTTGACTCATTTTTTTCTTCAAACAGTTACAAGCCTGTTCGTATCGCATCAAATCCCATTGAAATTAAGGTGATGCCAATTCCTTCATATGAAGGTAAAAAAAAGTTTTCCGGTCTTGTGGGCAAGTTTGATATTGAAGCGATAATGGAGACCACGGATTTTAAAGCGGGAGATTCTTCTACATTGACCCTGAAAATTTCAGGAGTTGGAAATATCATAGATGCAGGCCTGCCGGATTTGAATTTGGATGAACAGGTATTTAAAGTCTATGACGATAATCCTGTTGAAAGCATTGGATTATCTTCAATGGGATATGAAGGATATAAAATATTTAAAAAAGCCCTTGTGCCGGTTTCTTCTGGTAAATTTATTATTCCATCCATTGAACTTGTCTATTTTGATGTGACCAAAAAAAAATATCAAACGATTTCCACTGAGCCCATTCACATAGATGTTTTGCCGTCAGAAGAGCTGCAGCAAGCCGAATTAAGATTGCCGGATCAATCTTTAAAACAGTCTATTGTGAAAAAAGAAGTGCGCTATGAAAATAAAGATATCTTTGAAATAAAAGAGGGGTTGGCTGTTCTGGAAGATTATCAACAGATTTCGCCTTTTTTGTTTATGATATGCCTGTTTATTCCGTGTTTTTTATTTTTAGGTGTAAAGGTGTTTGTGATAATGCAAAAAACGGATATGCCGATTAAAAAACAGATGGAAGAAAAAGCAAAGAAGCATATTCAGCAGGCTGGGAAGATGGAGATAGGCGATGATCGTTTTTTAGGTCACTTGCATTCAGCCCTTGTGGCAATGGTCCTCTCTAAGGGACATAAAAAGGGGGAGAGCCTTACCATGGCAGAAACTCTATCGATCCTTGAAGAGGCAAACGTAGAAAAAGAACAGGCAGATAATATTGTACAACTATTTGAAATCATAGATTCGGTGCGTTTCGGCGGCCATAAAATTGATGAAAATAAAGCTAAATCACTTTTAACCCAAACAAAAAAGATGATCAAACTCATTGGCTTAGCTTTAATCTGCCTGTGTCTGTTTTTTACAGCGCCACAAAGGTCATATGCTGATTCCACTGAAATATTTATTTCTGGAATTGAGAAGTATAAGTTCGGTGAGTTTCAAGAAGCGGCCAGGTTGTTTGAAACGGTTGCAACCAACGGTATTCAAAATCCCTATTTATTCTATAATATTGGTAATGCATATTTGAAATCTCAGGATATTGGTCGTGCAATCTTATGGTATGAGCGGGCAAGAGTATTGATGCCTGCTGATCCAGATCTGAATTTTAATCTTGAGCATGCAAGAACGTTTGTAACAGATAAAAAAGAGGATGGCCCAAGTATAATAGAGGTGCTTTTTTTCTGGGACAATCTGTTTACAATAAAAAGCATTCAGATTTTTGCCATCTGTCTTTGTTCTTTGTTTTTTATTTGGGCATCTATACGGACCTTAAAACGTAAAAGGGTTTTATCCGGAACGGGCCTGGTACTTTTCTTGGCTGCATTGTTTGTTGTTGTGATTGTTACAGAACATAATTATTCGGTTTGGGCGCGTCCCTGTGCTGTTATAATTGCTCAACAGGTGTCTGTACGTTCCGGGGTGAGTGATACGGCGACTAAGTTATTCAGCCTTCATGAAGGGACAAAAGTTGTTGTGAAAGATCAGAAAAACGGATATTTTAAAATTGTCTTTTCAAAGGGAAAAGTTGGCTGGGTAAAAGCTGACAAGGCCCTCATTATTTAAAAAGGAAACAGCCGATGAAGTTAACGCCCATAGATTATATAGATATTGCCGAACAGATTGTTGCGGATAAATCAATCGAACAAGATGTTTATCAAGCCCTTTCGCAGACCCATCAAGAGGATGTCTTTTCCATGATGGCCGGGGCCAATATTATCCGTGATGCTTTTTTTAAGAATCAAGTTCATTTGTGTACGATCTGTAATGGTAAGTCTGGAAGATGTTCTGAAGATTGCACCTTTTGTTCACAATCTAAATTTGTTGATACAGATATTGATATTTATCCGCTTCTTTCAAAGAAAGAACTCCAAAAAGGTGCAATAGAGGCGGCGGAGTCTCCGATAAATCGTTATTCGGTTGTTACCAGCGGTAAAGGGCTTCCGGAAAATGAAATTGAAAAAATCGCCCAGGCTTTTGTGGAACTGGATGACAAAAAAGTGGATTTTTGTGTCTCTTTAGGAATACTTGAATCTGATGATTTTAAAACGCTTAAAAATGCGGGTATCAGCCGGTATCACCATAATCTTGAAACAGCACGCAGTCATTTTGATAAAATTTGTACAACCCATACTTTTCAGGATCGTGTAAATACGATTCAAGCAGCAAAAAAAGCCGGGATGTCTGTTTGTGCAGGTGGCCTTTTTGGTACCGGTGAAACGGATGAACAGGTTCTGGAATTGGCACTTGAGTTAAAAGACCTTGATGTAGATGCAGTTCCCATTAATTTTTTAACAGCAATTAAAGGAACTCCTTTGGAGTCAAAAGATGTTTTAACTCCATTGAAGTGTCTGAAAATCATTGCCCTGTTTAGATATGTACTGCCCCAAAAAGATCTTCTGATTTGTGGTGGCCGGCTTAATAATCTTAAGATGATGCATCCAATGATATTCCATGCCGGAGCCAGTGGGCTGATGACGGGCAGTTACCTGACCACCAAAGGTAATCAGCTTGATGATGATCTTGAAATGATCCACCAACTTGGGTTTGAAGTTAGAGGATCCCACTAGTGATATAGTTGCATACATTGCTCTTCGGTAAAAACAGGCGGATTGGAAAATGACTTGAAAGGAGATCTGATAAAAGCACGGTTGTTATTATAGTTAAACCAACCTTGTAGGTCAGGTTTTTTTGCCGAAAAGTAATTTAAGAATTGCTTTATGATGTGAAAGTAACGCCAAAATGACTAAGCCGGCAAAAACATATTGAATTATATGATATCGTTGCTCTAAAAAATCAAAACAGAAAAACCAAACAATGATGGCAGATAAAGTTCCGGCTCCAGTGGCGCTGAAGTTCTTGAAAAGGTTAATTCTGAGCATGTATCCAATAACAGACCCCATAACTGGACCGGTGACCGGAAGGGGTAACATTACAAAAACAAAAAGACCGATCCAACCAAAAGACCGAACCTTATCTTTCTGTTCTAATGCTTTTTGGGATAGTCTTTCCATTAAATTTGCCACCCACATAACCCGTATATAGTTGTTTGCTGTTAATACAAAGATTGAATACGCAAAGCAAACAATTAATACCTCAAGATAAAAGTTATAGACAATTGTAGCGGTTGAGCCGAATCCGCTCATGATGCAGAGCCCAATTCCTGCCGCACGACCTCCAAAAGTATGGGCAAGAAAAGCTATGCTCAATGTTTTTGCGGTTTCAACATCGAATGTCGCAAAGTAACCGATTACAATCAAAAGCAAAAAGAAAAGTATGAGCCCTGTAATCAAGATTCTACCTTCAATAGTGTAAAATAACTTCTGCTTCATATCGGTCCAGATGCCCTTTTTTATGTTTATTCTATTCCTTTTACTATATTGACCGAGTCTTTATAAAAAAAGCTGTTGGTAAAGTCAAGAATGGTTCGTTGGGATTTTGCTTTGTTATCCAGCAGCTCTTATTTTTTAAGGTCAGAATTCGATCTTCCAACCATAATTTTTAATCAATTTGATTAAAAAGTCACTATTTTCTTTATCTATGAATTCCCCTTTTTGAAGAGTGCTAATGGCATGTTGAATTTTCATTTTATCTATTACTAAACCATTAGATTCATACGATTTTTTCATCTTAGCAAATAAATTATCGAAGGGACCATCTTGTGGTATAATGGACAGATTACAAATGCCACCCCTTTTTCGAATAATCGTTGTACCTTTAGCAATTTTTTTTAATTGTTCAATTAATGTCAACGTAGCACATGGATATAGTATTCCATCAATCATTAGTACTGTTGGCGCTGCAATAAAATCATAATGAGCACCATCCCTTTTATTATTAATTTGAATTTTTTCAATTCTATAATCCATATAATCATGTTTAGAAGCCACAACTTTAAGAATCATTGACGTCTCAGCGACATTTATGCACGAAACTCTTTTTGTTTGGTTCCAGCTCGCATGTATGTTCTTTGTGCGGTCCTTCATCAAACCATTAAAAGATCGGTTCTCTTTGAGTTCAATTTCCTGCTCTCCTAACCATATTTTATCTCCAGAAAACCATATCCCCTCAAAAACAAAATTCTTCCTTGTTTTCAAGGGATATACAAAAGTAAATACAGTGAAAAAAACAGCAAACACTGTTATAAGAATATAAATAATGGTTAAAATCATATTCTCCCGCACCAAAGGGTCGGCACCAAATGAACTGAAGGCAAAAACAATTGTACTTATTCCGCATATGACCGTTATTATAAAACATCCCATATTTCCGGTTATCTCAGGCTGACCACAAAAGATACCTACTCCGCTCGTTGTCTTGTCAATAATATCTTTTCTTTCTGCCAAATTACCCTTCGCTATTTTCATTTTTCTTTCCTATTTATACGGTATTTGTCATATGCCTATGAAGCGGCGCTTATAGCCAAGGTTTTCCGATAACTTTGTATTTCAAAAAGAAATATGAAACAAAGCTTATTCCTATGGGACAACCGATTATCGGCATGAGGCACCGGAAGAGACCAAAAGGGAAGGATAGCTTGAAAATATTTTTTGGCTCTTGCGGCAAGACTGACAGCTGAGGTATCCATGGCAAGTCCTATTGAGATGAATATTATTTCAATTGTTGTCATTGATCTGCTAATTATTCTTCAATATCGATAAATTCTATTCTTCAGATTTAAAAAAGATCATTATCCAGAATCAAAGATGAAAGAGAAATCATTCCGACAATTTCCCCTTTATCTTCAACCGGAGCTCTTCGGATGCCGGCACGATAAATCAAACGGGCGGCATAGCGGATATCCATGTCCGCCGGAACGGTTATAATAGGTTTTGTCATGATTTCATAGACATTCACATCGTCCGGAGAGCGGCCCGGTATAATCACCCCTTTAACAAAATCCTGAACGACCAGTATACCCCAGGCATCATTCTCATGCCTTTTTTTGACAAGAAGAGAGGATACTCTTTTAGAACGCATCATAGCGGCAGCTTCCCTGGCTGTGGTCATGCCATCAATGGTCAAAATCTGCTTCTGCATCACGTCCCTTGCACGAACTATTTTAATGTTGTCACTTACCATAATTTTCTCCTTTTATGAAAATATCATAGTTTAAAAATATTTTTTTTGAACGTCTTGTTTAAATTTTTCCATTTGACTATCCAGGCCCACAACATGTTCGATTGGTACAACAAAGGCAATGCCAGTTCCTGGCTTATGGAATTCTCCCGCTTGTTTTATTGTATCTAAAATTTTAGTAACAACATGCTCTTCGATAAGGAGCATGATAATGTCGGTCTGTGCCTCTAACGTGAGGCCAAAAAAAGTTTTTGCCTCATGAATTCCGGTTCCCCTGGCAGGTATGATCGTTGCCCCAGTGGCTCCTGCTTTTTTAGCCGCATTAACAACCTTGTCAGTGATATCTGCTTTTACCGAGGCAAGAATTAGTTTAAAGCGCATTTTTTTTCTCCATATATTTTGTTTTGCGTTGAGTTGACCAATGCATAAATTGAGCATAGCCCATAACTGTTATAATGGGAAATAGACTGGCAAAGGCGATAAGACCAAAACCGTCAAGGGCGGGATTTCGGCCCGGCACGGAGGCGGACAGCCCAAGACCAAGAGCTGCCACCAGGGGTACAGTGACAGTTGAAGTAGTAACTCCACCGGAATCATACGCCAGAGCAATAATATTTTTAGGGGCAAAGATGGTCTGTACAATAACAATCATATAGCCCGCAAGAATATATAGGTACAGTGGCGTGCCTGTAACAATTCGAAATGTTCCAAGGCTGATTCCAAAAGCAACGCCGATGGCAACTGTGATTCGCAAACCCCATTGTTTAATAGTCCCTGCGGACACTTCATTGGCTTTAAAAGCTACAGCAATGAGAGATGGTTCTGCTATAGTGGTTGCAAAACCGATCATTGCCGCAAAAAGATATACCCAGCCGTATGCCTTCCAGTCTGCTTGGGTTACAATTTCTCCCGGACCATAAATAAACGCCGGATCAGATAACTGGGTAGCCATAATATTTCCAAGAGGGAAAAGAGCCTTTTCAAGCCCGATTAAAAACAGGGCAAGCCCAATGATAACATAAGCTCCACCCACAATAAGACGACGTAGATGGGGAATTGGTTGACGTAGAACAAGGAGTTGAAAACTGACAATAAGAATAACAATCGGTAATACATCTCTACAGGTAGCTATTAAAATTTTACTGAATTCATATGTAAATTCCACCAAACCCTCCCTTTTTCATTAAAAGATTATAAGCCCATATCCCATGACAAAAATCATGGGAAGAAGAGAGGCAAAAGCGATAAGTCCAAACCCATCCACAAGGGGGCTTCGTCCTTTTATGGATGAGGCAAGTCCCACACCAAGAGCTGCTACCAGGGGAACCGTGATGGTAGATGTGGTGACGCCACCGGCATCATAAGCAATTCCAATGATTTCTTTAGGAGCAATCACGGTCATCAACATAACAAGGACATAACCACTGATGATCAGATAATGAATTGGCCATCCCCGTAGAATGCGCAAGACCCCTATAAGGATGGCAAGACCCACGGAAAAGGCAACAGACATGCGAAGACCAAGGGCATATTTCTTTAAAGATTCCTGACTTGGGTCTATAAGGCCTCCATAGCTTGCAATTTCTGCTGCTTCCCAGGCCACGGCTATGAGAGCGGGTTCTGCCACAGTGGTTGAAAATCCCAGGGCAAAAGCAAAACACAGCAGCCAGAGGAGACTTCCCTTCCTGGCCAGGGCATGAGCCATTGACTCACCAATAGGGAATAAACCCATTTCAAGCCCTTGAACAAACAGGGTAAGGCCTGTCACTATAAGTAGAGTACCAAAAAGAACTTCTCCCATTTGTGGTAATGGCTGCTTTAAAACAATGGTCTGAAAAAAAGCGATCACCAGAATAATGGGTAAGAGATCAGTAAAAGAACTCTTAATTTTTATTAGAATTGCTTTTGTAATCATATTAATTCCTACTGAAATCTACTGGTAAGGAGAGATGGTTATTCATAAATAGCCTGACCTCTGGAAACAAAGGAAATTCCTTGCTGACCTTGAGTGCTGATCATAATGGCTTCGATGATTGGCGCATTTGAAAGCTCTTTGGATGTCCATCTAACCATAAATTTGGCTCCAGACCCTCCGCTTTTATCTGTGGCTTTAATGACATAGCGAATTGTGGAAAATTTTTTCAAAACAATTGGTGCATCTAAGTGATTTTTCAAAAATTCACCGTTAGAGTCAAAATAATCAATTGAATTGAGAAGGATATCTTGTTTTAAGTTTGTGTTACGGATGCTCAGTGTTGCCGTAAGGTTGAATTTTTTCTCCCGATCACCATGGTAGATATGTGAATAAACAGGAACATAAACGCTTTGGCCGTGTGACAAGATTTTGTTCGAATTTGCACTTGCCTGACCAGGAACAGTTCCCATAATCACCAAAATCAGTAAAAATAAAAGCAATGACTCAATTTTAATAAATTTCATAAAATAGCTCCTTTTCTTGTTTTACTGGGTAAATTTCAAATTGTATAAACTCCAATTAATTTACAGCTACTGGCTTTTGGGGAACATTTTTTTTATTTTGAATTCAGTGTTTTCCTGTCGATCTCTATAACTTTGGCAGCTCGTGTCTTATTCCCTTCCGCACTTGTGAGTACAGTTAAAATTTATTCCGCCACAACATCCTTGATGTTTTTGTTTACCCTCTTGTTTGGTTGACATATTAAACCGTATGGACTCGGGAAGATCTGTGGCTTTAAATGTATGACCATCTACAATAATAACAAGACGCTGAATCAGATTTCCACCCTTTTGTGAAATTATACCCAACAATTGAACATCCTAATACAAGAATTTACATAAACGGTTTTTTAAATTTATTGTTGCTTCCATATCCCCCTTCAGGCTGTCGGCTATGTCTTTCATCTATGATTTGACTGTAGCTTTTAAGAAATATCTATCACAAATGAAGGCCCTATATCGAAAATTCTTAAAAGGTATAATATTATTTCTGATATAGCCAAGCCCGATTAAAGACTATTCAAGAATCTCGCATACCAAAGAAAAAACATCCACAAGCCTTAAGATGCCGACAACCTTACCCTTTTTCACAACAAGAATAGACTGATGACAGCCAAGTATAAACTGGTGCACAGCCTCGGCGATTGGAGCATCTTCATCGATATATTCACCTTTCGAAGGGGTATACATCAACTCTTTGACTTTTCGTTTTGAGGCTTTTTTTACCAATTCTTCCAATGTCTCATCCCAAAGGCTGAAATTTTCAAGAAGCGAACTTAAAAAATCATTATTAAAGCCGAACCGGGACAACTCAATGCTTCCATGGTCACCAGGATGTTCAAACTGTCGGTACTTTGGCTCAAGAGATTTTAAGATATAACGAAAACTTAATTTGCCGGTAATATGGCCCTCTTTACCGTAAACAAGGACTGCCCTGTGTTTATATTGATATTTTTTGTTTTCCCTGGCATTTTTAAGCGTGTTAATTGCAGTGGCAAGGGTATCTTCTTCTGAAACAGTAGCATAGTCGGACAGCGGAATCATAATTTCTTTAATTTTTTTATCTCGCATCTTCTTTTATCCTTATTGAGAATTTATTCGATTAAAATGGGCATACCCATGAGCGGCCATACCACCAAAACAGCGATAGCAACAACTATCATTAAAAGTACACTGGCCGGGATGCCGTATTTAAAAAATTCTCCGGTTGTGAATTGACCTGAATCATAGGCAATCGCATTGGGGGCAGCGCCGACTAGAAATAAAAATGGCATACCTGCAGTAACCAGAGCTGAAAAAAGTATAACTTCCGGCGCCACCCCAAGATATGGAGCAATAACAAGTGCAACCGGCAGGGAAATGGCAATGGCAGCAACATTCATAATAAAATTAGTCATCATCATGACAAAAAAAGCAATACCCATTACAAAAACAAACCAATGTGATTCCTTAAACAGAGAAAGCCAGTTGATTGCAAGCCACTCTGCTGCTCCAGTCTCCCATAAACAGAACCCAATGCTCATTGCACCGCCGAAAAGCAGGATAATATTCCAGGGGATAGCTTCAAGATCTTTAAGGTCGAGAATGCGGCAAACAAAAAATAATATCGTTGAAACAAGAATGATCGCAGAATTATCAATGGGTTTCAAAAATGGGACAAAAGATCTTAGGGACATTGTCAGTATACAGGTGAAAATTATAACTGCGGCTAGGATTTCATTCACAGTAATTTTTCCCATTGCCAGGCTTAATGCTTTTGCCTTTTCCCGTAATCCGGGAATGCTTTCTTTCTCCGGTTTTAGGAAAACCATAAAAAATCCCCATAAAATAAACACCATCGCCCAGCCGATAGGAAACATATAATAACTGAGTTCGAAAAAAGAAATTTCCTTTCCAATGATATCTTTATAAAAACCAATTGCCACAGCACCCCTTGCTGCACCCAGCAATGTTACAATACTGCCGGCACCAGCAATAAAGGCCATGCCAAGAAATAATCCCTTTCCAAATTTGGTGGGTGTATCATCATCGGCATACATTTGATATATCGTTATGAGCAAAGGGTACATGGTTGCAGCCACAGCGGTGTGGGCCATAATGTGAGTCAGTGCCGCTGTCACCACAAAACATCCCAGATAAATCATGCTTGTCTTTTCTCCGACTACAATAAGGATTTTATATGCAAGCCGTCTTGTAAGGCCAGTTTTAGTAAAAACCATGCCTATTATCAGCGATGCAAAAATAAAAAGCACCGAAGGCGTCATGAAATCTTTAAAAGCTGAATTGGCAGACCGAATAAGGAACAGCACCTGTAATACTCCAATGGTAAGACTTGTTATACCAATGGGCACAACTTCAAAAACCCACCAGGTTCCTGCAAGCAAAAATACAGCCAAAGCTCCCTTTGCCTCTTTGCTCAATATAAAATGTTTTCCACTGGGATCTATGGCATCGGGCCATGCAGGAGAAAAGTTAACAATGAAAAAAAGCGCAAGACCAGTTAATAGAAACAGGATGCGTTTCCAATCTATCGTATTATTCTGTAAAGCTATTGTTTGAACTTTCATATTTAAATTGCCTCCTGAAATCACCAGCCACGGGTTCTTAATATATTTTCAATTTCAGCCTGGCGAATACGTTCTTCATGGGCATGCTTTAAGACATGGGCTTGGGCTATCTTTTCAACGAGAAGCTCGATGTCTGCAGGTTTCATCAGAAAGTCAAACGCACCTTGTTTCATTCCCTGAATGGCATTGTCTACGGTTGCTTCACCGGTGAGCATGATTACGGGTGTAAAAGGTTTGGTTTTTTTGATTTGTTGCAGCGCATCAATGCCGCTAATTTCAGGCATAAGCACATCAAGGATGATGACATCAAAATCAATTTTTCCAGCCATCTCAATGGCGCCTTCTCCTGAATATACGGTGGTGACAGAAAACTCTCTGACTTCTAACCGTTTGGCCAATGCTTCGATAAACTCTTTTTCATCGTCCGCTATTAAAATTTTAATTTTCATTATATTTTTCCTAAAAGTTTGTTTTTAAAGAATAGCTGTGCATGTCACTGATAGTGTTCCAGCATATGAACAGTTCTTTACTTCTGTGATATCTTTTTGTACGCCCTTTTCATGGTCTCAGTGATCAAGTCAATATCAGCAGGTTTTTGCAGATAAGCAAACGCCCCTAAATCCATACAGGTTTTCCGATCTTTTTCAGTTCCATGGCCAGTTAAAATAATCACCTCGATATCCGGCTTTGTCTTTTTTATTTTTCTTAATACTTCAAAACCGTCAATTCCAGGCATCTTTAAATCAAGGATCATAACTTCTGTCTCTTCTTGATCTGCAAAATCCAGTGCCTCTTGGCCATTATATGCGATCTCACTTGTAAACTGACGCATTTTAAGTCGCTCAGACAGCGTTTGAACAAACTCTTTTTCATCATCTACCAATAGAATTCTTAAAGGAGTTTCAAACTCATAATTATGTATAATATTGCCCTTATAGTAATTATGACCTATCGTTGTTGAAACAGACTCGACACCGGGTAGTGCTTCTATGTTTTTTATGATTTTCTGCTGATAGTTTGTCAGCATCATAACCTTTTTATCGATGGTGACAGTGACACTACCGTCGTCCACTTTGGTGAATAAGCCTTGTCCTATTTCACTGAGTACAACATCAATTTCTGCAATTAGTTTGAAATCGGTGATTTCTTGTTTGATCAAATTTTCTTTTCCGAATAAAAGTTTTTCCAAATGTTTGAAAATCAGGTTCACAGATTCGCTCGGATCAAGCTTGTCGGTTGGAATAACGATATCAAAAAGAGATTCATCCCAGGGTTTTTTACCGTAAAGAGCATTGGTCCAGAGTGCAGCATGCTTGTCAGCTTCTTCAATATCCCTTGTTGCATCTTTTTGTGTCATGCCATGATTTGCCATGCCATTTTCAATACGCGTTTTTTTGTCAGTGATAATAAGGATACGCATGACATGTGAAATTTCTTTAGGAATAAGATGGGCAAGAATTCCGTGAAAAATACAATTATCATTTAAAACATAATCGGACATTGTTTTTTTGATCAATGCGATACATTTTTCTTTTTCATGGGTAAAATCATTAAACGCGATCGGACGGCTTTCAATTACCTTTTGGAGTGTGGATAATTTAATATTGTAGGTTTTGTGAACTTTTTCGATGATATCAGCATCTGTAATAATTATATGATTTATCTTTTCAGATAGCATGGCTACGGTATTTATCGCATTTGAACAAAGACCGCTTGTTATAGCTATAATAGACATATTTACCTCCTTGGTGGTTTTATTGTTTGTTTTATATCCATCTGCCATGTTATAGAGCAATACGCGTGCCACGATAAAAATTTCTATAAATACAGCATGTTGTAGTTGGCATGAGGATTGAACGAGACGGAATGAAACATAATGAATCACGGCAAGTGATACCTTATGGCACCTTGTGAAACGTTTTGAAAAGAATAGGGAGGGGGTGTTTTATTTAAAAAGAAGAAGAATACCGGGGCTATCTGCATATGCTTTTGCGCTTATCCCCAGATGTGTAGACAAGTCACATATTTTTATCCAATGATCATCTTGCATCACTTGTTGCTCACAGTCCTTATATCTAAGGTCTGTGTTGACATATAAAAACTTTATAGCTGACCGATTTTCAATTGATTGAATATCAATGGTTATGGCGGCTTTTGTTTGAAAAGTATCAATAAGACACTCTATGCACAAGAATATAATCATTTGGAAAAGTATCGGATCTGTAACAATTAAATCTTTCTTATTGCTCTGGATTATAGAGACACTAAAACCTTTTTGAACAAACAGTCTGCTGGCAATAGAAATCATTTTTTCAATGGTTTTATAAATATTAATTGAGTCTTGGGCATTGTCTGATGTGTGCGCAAAACCATTGAGCCCTGATGTAAGCGCAACACCTCGATAGGCCTGCCTTTTTATAGTTTCAATGCAACCATTAAGCCTTTCTTCAAGATCTGACAGGTCTTGTGCCTGATTCATTTTAAGAAAATCCTCCATAAGCCCTGAAGTTTCTTTAATAATTGCAAGTACATTTTGAATTTCATGGGTTACAGAGGCAGTAATGCTTCCTAAAAAAGCAGCTTTGTCATTTGATTTTTTCACCTGTATTATCCTTTTGGCGACTCATTCACAGCTAATTTGATTTTTTCAAGAAGGTCGTTGATATCAAGTGGCTTCATGAGAAAATCAAACGCACCGATCCGCATCCCTTCCATACCGTCTTTTGTTGAACCATGCCCGGTCAGCAGAATAACCGGAAGGGCTGCATCAAGGATTTTTATCTGCCGAAGCGCATCAAGGCCATTTAATCCGGGCATCATCAAATCAAGAATTACGACATCAAAAGACTCCTTGGCAACCATACTGATGCCTGATTCACCGTCTTCAGCGGTTTTCGAAGAGTATCCTCGGAGTTCAAGCCTTTCCGCAAGAGTAGAGATAAACTCTATTTCATCATCAATAAGAAGAATTTTTATATTCTGGTTATTCATTAATCATCTCCAGTTTATTAGGTTTTTTAGGCAAACATATTGTAAAGGTACTTCCTTCACCTACTTTGCTGTCTACGCTAATCCGCCCGCCAAGTTTTTTGATAATTCCGTAGGTTATGGATAGGCCTAGGCCAGTACCCTTTTCTTCTTTTGTGGAAAAAAACGGGTCGAAAATATTTTCAATAATATTTTTGGGAATCCCGCATCCATTATCACTGATTTTAATTTTAATGCCGCTTTCATTTATGTTTTTCGTCTCAATTTCAACCAAACCAAAATCTTTAACTGCGGCAAACGCATTTGTTAAAAGATTTACCAGGATCTGCTGTGATAAGCCATGGTCCGATTGAATGAATCGTAGAGAATCTGATAATTGCAAATTAATATCTATTTTACGATATAAAATATCTTTTTCCAGGAAACCAAGCACCTCACGAATGATATGATTCATGTTAATGGGTTCCATCTTTATATCAATACGCTTGGAAAAACCAAGCAGTCTGTGTGTTATTTTCCTACATCTGTCCACAGAGTTTAAAATAGACTTGGTCAATTCAATAAATTTTGATTTTTTATCAAAATTGTTTGAAAGATCTACAAGGTCACTCATTAGCCCTGCTTTTTCATTGATAATAGCGAGGGGATTATTTATTTCGTGAGCGACTCCGGCCGCTAGTCGGCCAATTGAAGATAGCTTTTGGGCATGTTGAAGTTCAGATAGGGCATTTTCTCTTTTTTTATCAGATGTTTTAATTCTTTTTATTAAATCGTTGGTCATCTTTACAATGGCAAAAGTTATAAAGGTAAGGCTAACCAAAAAAATGAAGATCATATCTGTTTTCATAGCATACCATGATTTCAGAGCCACATATTGTGGCTGAACAATTATCAAAATATAATCTGCAATGGAGAAAGAAGATGCTACCGTGATAATCTCTTGTTTTTTATCATCGATACCTTCAATGCTGTTAGGCCGGGAATTTATTTTAGGCAGTTGCAGCGGGTATTTTTCAAGAGTATTGCCATAATACAGCGAGTTTGTTTGTAAGATTCCTTCTTTGCTGATTAAAAAGGCATCTGTCTGCCTTGCAAGTCCCATTGCTGAAATAAGACTATCAAAAAAATCTGTATCTATTGTTGCTCTCAAAATCCATGTCTGACCGCTAACCGTAAGGTGCTGGACCGCAATAATAATATGAGGATATTTTCTATAACCCAGAAACACATTGCTTATGTACTGTCCTTTTATTTGAGTTTCCTGAAAAGAAATTTGTTCCGAATAGTTTTTACCGATCAGAGAGTATGGTCCGG